>CAMJXI010000093.1 GCA_946409675.1 uncultured Lactobacillus sp.
GCCAACAATCCCAAATAGAAGAGTTGAGAGTGTTTCGGCGGACAAACGTTGGGTGGATTGGTTCTATCCTGAAAAATTAACAGGTCAGCTGACAATTGAACGCTCAGAGTCCATCACAAAAACGGCACCTGGACGCAAAACTATTGTTACCCCGACGTTTAGGGTCGTACCAGAGAGCCAAATCAAAAATTATTATCTTTTTACAAAGTATAGCTATGAACAGTCACTCATAATTAGTCAGTCACAGTTTTTTGAATGGAATAAGGTATTGGCTGATCCCTTGCATCCTGAGGTAGTAGATTCTGAGGTGGGAACACAATTAAAAGGCATTAAAAATCATACGGAAATTACCAAGTCAATTCGTGGAGCATTTCCGGACTATAACGTTACTGATTATGTCGCAGTCCAATTGCAAAACCGCACGACATTGATGCTTGTTAGAATATTAGTGTTTGGTTTTATTGCTCTTTTAAGCCTGGTTAGTCTGGCGACTATTGTGAACCATGTCTTTGCAAATCTGATGGAGCAACGCCGACCACTAGCGATGCTACAATCAATTGGAACAACCTCTGCTCAATTAGCTAAGATGGTTGGGGTCCAGAACTCTATGCTGTTTATCAATTCAGGATTGTGGGGCTGTCTTCTTGGGTCAGTCGTCGCATATCTATTGTTTAAAACGCAAAATATTGTCTTACTGACTCCGTTTATTTTTCCTTTTAAACCAATTTTGATAGTTGTAATTGCGCTATTTGTTCTCTGGCTTGCATTCTACTTCTTTACCAAACGAATGCTGCGGAAACAAAATATTGATCAGCTGATTCGCGCAGAATAGAGGAGTCACATAAATAATTTTTAAGGGTATCCAAATAATGGATGTCCTTTTTTGGTGGTTAAAATTGGCTTAAGAAAAGGATGATTAATAGCTTATTACTTCTGAAAAAATATATGATAGGCACTACAAGCAAAGCTTAATTTGTCCACAATGGAAAGGAGACAAAAATGCGAAAAACAATGATTGTCATCATTTCCGCAAGCGCAGTTCTTTATGCTTTTGCACTTTACAGTCTATTATTTCAACGAATGGCTAACGTCAGCACGGTGGACGTCAACGGAGTAGTTACCCAAGTTAACCTCTGGGATAACGTCAACTTAGTGCCCTTTAAAACAATTAACAGTTATATCCAGTCTTATCAAAATGGCCTCTCACGCGGAGTTGCCATCAATAACTTATTAGGAAATTTGCTACTTTTATTCCCCGCTGGTTTTTACATTCCTTTCTTCTTACGCAAAACCAAAAAATTGTGGAAGTTTAGTTTAGTGATTGCCATCATCATAATCGGCGTCGAAGTGACCCAAATGTTGACTCATACAGGTAGTCTTGATATCGACGACTTTATTTTGAATTGTGCCGGAGCCGTGATTGGCTATGGTGTTTTCTCCTTACCAATGTTCCGCGGAATGTTTGCACTGCGTCGAAAGGCTAGTTAGCTGTTATAATATTCTCAAAAGCGCAAAGGAAGAATAAATCATGACTCAAACTCCGATTGAAGATTATATTTTTGAGCAAGAATTAGAGGTTCAACCTGTTTTGCTCGAAGTACGGAAAACTATTTTAGCGGTTATTCCAGATGCGACTGAGAAGATTGCGTACGGGATGCCGACTTTTTGGCAGGGTGAAAATGTGATTCACTTTGCGGCTTTCAAAAATCACTTGGGTATCTATTCGGGAGACCTATCGTTGTTGCTTTTCATGGACCGAATTGAGGGTTATAAGCACACCAAGGGCGCGATTCAATTTCCGTATGACAAGGAAGTCGATTTTCAGCTGATCACGGACATCACGCGTTGGCGGGTCGAAACGATCGAAGAAAAAAATCGGCCAAACGAGCAAGTCTACCAATTTGCGGCCGAGATTCATGAGGCAGATAAAGGTGGAGCTTATGTCATCTTCCCTTATGATGTGCGCGAGGAGTTTGGCAAAGGACGAGTAAAGGTCCATGCGACTTTTGACGGTGAGCCTTACGACGGCAGTATCGTGAATATGGGCAAGAAAGACGCTAAGGGCGAAGTGGCCTACATTATCGGCGTGCTGAAAGCTATTCGTACGAAGCTGGGGAAACAACCTGGCGAAAGCGTTGACGTTACTATTCAGGAACGCCTTTAGGCGTTAATTTACCACAGAGAAAGTGAGAAAATCTATGGCAGGTGAACGAATTTTAGGCTTGGTCTTTGCGGATGTTTATCCGATGTACATTGCAAAGGTGGAGCGCAAAGGACGGACCCAAGAAGAGGTCGACCAGGTAATCTATTGGTTGACCGGATATGATGAAGCCGGTTTGAAACAACAGATGGACGCCAAGGCGACCTTTAAAGAATTTTTTGAGGAAGCACCATTAATCAATGCCCAGGCGGAAATGGTCACGGGCGTAATTTGCGGAATCAGAGTCGAAAATATTGAAGATCCGATTATCCAAAACTCACGGAGACTCGATAAGTTGGTCGACGAAATTGCGAATGGCCGCCCAATGGAGAAGATTTTGCGGAGTTAGAAGTTCAAAGATAATAGTAAGAGAGATGTTGTGTAAAATGTCCTAAATACCCAACATCTTTTTTATTTCCAAATAAATATGTTGCATTTGCAACATAAAGGAAGTAGAATAAATTTACAAATTAAAAGGAGGTCAGAAGATGGCTGATGTATTAAGAACGATTGGGACAATCGCCCGGGCACTAGATTCCATTGCCAATATCGAATTTCGTGAAATAGATTTGGCACGTGGTCAGTACGTCTATCTGGCCCGAATTTGCGAAGCACCAAGTATTATTCAAGAACAGTTGGTGAATCAACTAAAGGTTGATCGTGCAACGGTGGCTCGTTCGGTTCAAAAATTAGAACAGCATGGTTTTGTCGAACGAAGGGCTGATGAGAGTAATCAGAAAATTAAAAGACTTTTTCCAACTAATCAGGGTCTGGACGTCTACCAAACGATTAAAGCCGAGAACGATTATTCGACGAGTGTTTCTGTTAGTGGAATGACTGCTGACGAGAAGAAAATTTTGGAAAGCTTATTGGAGAAGATGTCAGATAACATCGATGCCAGTTGGCAACAGGTTAAGTCTGGAAAGAAAAGAGATTATTAAAATGCGTAAATTAGAGAAAATTAGTACAGCAAACTTAGATGAATTAATTGCCATTAGCAGGGAAACCTTCGCGGATACTTTTGGGAAAGACAATACACCGGAAGATTTGAAGAAATATTTGGACGAATCCTACTCAGTTGAAAAAATGACTAGAGAATTGAAGACGGATAATTCCAACTTCTGGTTTTTGAAAGACGACGGCAAGATTGTGGGATATCTGAAACTTAATGTCGGGGATGCACAGTCTGAAGTTGATTATCCTAACGCTATGGAAGTTGAGCGGATTTATATCAAACCAGGTAACAAACGTAGAGGGTATGGTTCGGACTTGATGAACTTCTCGGTTGCGCAAGCAGAAGATGCCGGAATCAACGAGATTTGGTTGGGAGTTTGGGAACATAACGAGCCAGCCAAAGCTTTCTATGCCAAAATGGGGTTCAAGGAAATTGGTGATCATGTCTTTCAACTAGGGACGGAAAGTCAGCGAGACTTGATTATGATGAAGAGTTTAGCTTAAGAAAAAAATCCATCTTTTAATTGTAAATGCAATTAAAAGATGGTATTTTTTTGGTATTAGAACTAAACAAAGTGAGGACAACTATGTTTGATATTATTCGAGAGATTGGTGCAATTACCCGCGAAATTCAAATCAAGAGTAATGCTGAATTTAGAAAACAAGACCTGGGAAACAACGCGTTTTTGTATGTGATTAGGGTTAACGAAAAACCTGGGATGTTCCTTGGTGAATTAGCTGATTCAGTTCAAATCGACCGGACGACCGCCTTTAGAACGGTCAAAAAACTTGTTGCTAAGGGCTACTTGGAGTTGAAGGACGATGAAGCGGATCGCCGCATGAAAAAGGTCTATGCCACTAGTAAGGGCCAAGAAATCTACCCTGAGTTGCATGCGTTTGAGGTACAACAATCGGCTGCTTTGTTAAGTAATTTGACTAGTGCTGAACAAGAGCAACTGAAACAACTTTTGCAAAAAATGCAAACAAAGTAATTGCAAATGCAATCAGTTTGAGTTATATTATCTTTTATTCATTGCAAACGCAATTAATTTGAGGAGCTTAATATGACTAAAGAAATCTATTTAACTGATTCATACCAAACTGAACTGACAACTACTATTGTTGAACAAAATGGCAACGAGGTGGTTTTTGCTGAAACCATTATCTATCCGGGTGGTGGTGGACAACCGCTTGATGTTGCCGAAGTCGTGCAAAACGAAGAGACTTTTAAAGTATTAAGTGCACGCCGTGAAGGGGAGAAAACCTTCTATAATCTTGCTGGTGAATTGGACAAAACACAACCAGTTACCCAGAGACTTGCGTGGGGACAACGATTCCAGAATATGCGTTATCACACGTTACTACACTTAATCGCTGGAATTGCAGCGAACGAAAATGATTCGCAGGTTACGAGTAATCAAATTTTGGTGGATCACGCCAGAATCGAATTACAATTTCCAACGCCAGAAGCCAAACAAGCTTTTAATTTAGAAGACTTTTCTAGACGGATCGCTTCGGAGATTATTGCTAGTCATGCAATTAAGACCAAGATTATCGATCGTAGTAAGATTGCAGACGAAAACGAGGAAGTACGTACTCTAGTTAGTTTGATTCCGGACTTCGTGACAAATATTCGATTGGTCGAGATTGAGGGTGTGGACTCCGAGGCTTGTGCTG
>CAMJXI010000094.1 GCA_946409675.1 uncultured Lactobacillus sp.
GATTTCCATTGGTGACTGGAGTTCAGACGTGTGCTCTTCCGATCTGGCGGCTTGGACACTAGTCGAGTGGTAATAGGCGTGCGCCAACTTACCCTCTTCTTTGCCAAAAGTAGCTTCGTGGACCAAGATATCCGCATCTTGGGCCAATTTTTCGATATTCGCATTCTTTCTGGTATCACCAATAATCGTCACGATGCGACCAGGTTTGGCCTTACCAATGAAGTCTTTTCCGTCAAGAACTGTGCCATCGTCAAGGGTAACCGTCTTACCAGCCTTAAGTTGGCCAAAGATAGGTCCTGACTTGATTTTGTATTGTGCAAGTTCGTCAATTAAGAGCTCACCTGGACGTGATTTTTCTTCGACCCGGAAGCCAAAACTGGGAACACGATGTTCCATCTTGGCAGCCGTCACCTTAAACTTATCGTTTTCGAAGACGACGCCGTCGTCGGTCAAAGGAACGAAATTCAAGGGATAACTTAATTTCGTTCCCGAAACCCGCAAACTAGTTAAGACAAACTGTTCCACCTTCGGTGGGCCATAAATGGTCAGTGCTTCTTCGCCGCCTTGAAAAGAACGGGATGACAAAAAGCCTGGTAGACCAAAAATATGATCACCATGCAAATGCGTCAGAAAGATCTTAGTAATTTTGCGGGGGCGAATATTAGTCGATAAAATTTGGTGTTGCGTAGCTTCACCACAATCAAATAACCAAACTTCGTTCAGTTCGTCCAAAAGTTTTAGTGCAACCGCGCTAACGTTGCGGCCTTTTGAAGGGACACCAGCCCCTGTTCCTAAAAATTCAAATTCCATACGTACTCCAACTAAAACTTCGTATTTTCAATAACTTGTTTTGCAATAAATGCAGTGTAATATTTCGAACCAGTTGGGTTAGGATGAGTTTCATCACCGTAGAACCAATCTGGGTGGCTATTAGAATAGTTAAACCAGTCGATGATGTGCAAGTTCTTGAAGCGCTTTGCACCCTCGGTTAATAACTGGTTCACCGTATTTTGCCATTGACGTGTTGGGACCCGCGTATTAATCCAAAAGACGTTGCGGTCAGGTCCGGCAATCTGCATCACGTGATCGAGATCAGCCGGTTGGAAAGGACCATTGGTTCCTAAGGCCACGAGAACTGTGTCGTTCAAGGCGCCTTGGTTCTTGTAACTTTCAAAAATACCAAACGAGTTGATCAATTGCCGTGAAACTGTAGCGTCCACAATCATGTTCGGAAAAAGTAAATTCAAGTTATTACTTGAGCCTGCCATGACTGAATCACCCACCGCGGTAATCGACATCCTTTGGGCCAGTTGTAAGTCAACTTGGCTAATAACGTACTGCACAAAGTCAGAATTCACTGGTTTGCTCTTCGCATCAGCTTCCGCCTGCTTCATAATCTCAGACTTGGTCTCTTTCTTAACTGCTTTCTTCTTTTTCGCCTTAGCTTCTTCGATCAATTTCTTGTTACGGGCGGCATCGGCTGCCTTGTTCTTATTAATCTGGCGCGCAAGAGCTGAATCATTGGCGTCTTTTGCTTTGACGCTTGGTGACATTGCAATTCCGACCAAACCAACAACCGTAATCAAGGCTGCAAAGCCAAAGCCGGCTTTTTTGACCCACTGTTTGTTCTTAAAGTTAAAGACATTCATAAAGTAAGCCTTGGTTTTCGCCCAAGTCATCTTGCCCATTGGTCTCTCAACGAACCGGTAAGTGATATCAGAGATAATTAAAATCAAAGCCACTTCGATTGCTTGATAGAGCAAAGGATTGTCAGCGATGTTTTTCACTTTGTTTTCAAAGAAAATCATCACTGGGAATTGGTAAAGGTAAATCCCGTAACTTCTTTGGCCAAACCATTTGAAGACTTGATTGGTGAAGACCCGGTTTAAACTAGCACCCGGATGCGCCACCACGGCAATCAAAAGCATGGTCAAAAGTGAGAATAAGAACATCCCACCACGATACGTGAAGGCCTTTTGGGGATCCATGACTGGTGAGAAAGCTAGGAACGCCATCCCGATGATGGCCACAATTCCCACGCCGTTCAAAATATAGCGGTCACTCTTAATCAGGTGGTTCGGTAACTTGGCAGAAGGCCAAACGACAGCTAACAACGCCCCAAAAAGAATTGAATAGAGTCTAGTATCAGTCCCATAGTAAATCCGGCTAGTATCTACGCCTGGTTGATACAAGAAGGCCATCAAAAGTGCTGAGAGCACCGATAAAGTAGCCAGAAAGGCGAATATTTTGCCGGAAGACTTGAGGTACTTCACTAACAGAAAAATGACTAAAGGCCAAAGAATGTAGAATTGGCCTTCAATTGATAACGTCCATAAATGGGTAAAAGGTGATTCATTGCTTGCGAAACGTTCAAAATATGATTGACCGTTAAAAATTTGCCACCAGTTATAAACGTTCAAGATATTCATGGCAACAATTTGGTACAGCTTTGCTAATAATTCTCTTTGAAACAAAACAATGTAGGCACTTGAAGCTAATAAAACAGTTAGTAACTGGGGATAGATTTTTTTCAACCGCCGCAGATAAAAGCCTTTGTTATCATAACTACCGGTCCGCTCGTAGCTCGCCAGCATATGATCAGTGACTAAATAGCCTGAGACCGCCAGAAAGATAGGCACACCTAAGTAAGCCCCAATAAAGAGGTTTGGATTTAGATGGTAAAGAATGACCCCCAATACACCGAAAGTTCTTAAGCCATCAAATCCACTGATATAACGATTTTTATGTCTTACAGTAACATTCATAAATTCATCCAAATTTTTTAATTATTATTCGACAAAGTCAAACTTGAAGTCGGAAATAGAGATTTCATCCCCATTTGTCGCACCGGCATCACGTAACGCGTCATCAATCCCCAATGTTTTGAGCTTACGAGCTAGGCGCATGTAACCGTCAGTGTAGTTCAGGTTAGTCATTGCAACCATTTTTTCGAGTTCTTCACCCTTAATCTCAAACGTATACTCACCAGTTTGAATAATTTCAAATTCTGGTTCGCTAGATTTCTCAAACTTGTATTCCTTGACTTCATTATTTGATAACTCTTGTTCAGTTTGCAAGTCATTTGCTTGGACAACTGCTAATTCGTCAGCTGCAAGGCTCATGAGTTCTTGCACACCGGTATGAGTAATCGAAGAAATCGCGTAGATTTTGTGGTCGGCCCCAAGTTTTTCTTGGAATTCGGCCAAACGTTCGTCGGCTCCAGGAAGATCCATCTTGGTTGCAACGATGATTTCTGGCTTAGTTGTCACCTTTTCATCGTAGAATTGTAATTCCTTACGGACAACTTCGTAGTCTTCAAAAGGATCACGGCCGTTTTCAGGGTCCATTTCAACTAAGTGCAGGAGGACTTTGGTCCGTTCAACGTGACGTAAGAATTGGATACCAAGACCAACACCAGCTGAGGCGCCCTCAATCAAGCCAGGCAAGTCAGCAAGGGAGAAGTCACGGCCGTCAGGTAATTGCACCATTCCTAAGTTAGGAGATAGTGTTGTAAAATGATATTCAGCAATTTTTGGCTTGGCAGAAGTCACAACGGACAACAAAGTGGACTTCCCAACAGAAGGAAATCCTACTAAACCAACATCAGCAATCATCTTTAATTCGAGGCGTAAAGTTCTGAATTGGCCTGGTTCGCCGTTTTCAGAAATTTCGGGTGCCGAGTTACGGGAGTTGGCGAAATGGATATTACCACGTCCTCCACGGCCACCTTGAGCCACCACGAGTTTTTGGCCGTTTTCAGTCAAGTCACCAATGAGTGAGTTGTCGTCGAAATCATAAACAACGGTACCAATTGGCACCTTCAAAAACGTGTCTTTGGCACCACGACCGTAACGAGATTTATTCATCCCATTTTCGCCTGGTTGTGCCTTAAATTTTCTGCGGAAACGAAAGTCCATCAGCGTTCGTAAACCTTCGTCGGCAACGAAAATGATGCTCCCACCATCTCCACCGTCACCACCAGCTGGTCCGCCAAGTGGAACATATTTTTCATGTCGGAAACTAACGGCACCATCGCCGCCTTTTCCCGCCTGTACTTCAATTTTGGTTTGATCAACAAACATAATGAGCCTCCATTTTCTATCCGTAATAGTATAACACAACCGCGCCTCAGATACCTTTACACCGGGCAGAAAAAATAGGTTGTTTCTTGTTAGATCGTTAATTTGATCGTTTGGGCTTGAGGCAAAGTTAAACCGGCCTCGCGTAATTCATCGATACTTGCTTCCTTAATTCTTTTCATCGAACCGAACTGTTTCAAGAGTTTCGTTCTGGTCTTCGGACCGATTCCTTTAATCTCTTCGAGTTTAGAAGAAAGTGCGTTTTTGCTTCTGGTTTGTCTGTGAAACGTGATGGCAAAGCGATGGACCTCATCTTGGATTCTTTGCAAGAGGTAGAACCCCTGCGATTTCGAATCAAGTGGAACAACTTCAAGTGGATCACCGAAAATCAATTCGGCCGTTCGATGCTTCTTGTTCTTCACCATTCCAGCTACCGGAATCTGGAGGTTCAATTCGTTTTCCAAGACGTCTTTAGCCGCGTTAACTTCGATAATGCCCCCATCCATCAAAATCAGGGCAGGCATCGCAGCCTTCTCCTTCAAAAGTCGGGTGTAACGACGGCGGATAACCTCACGCGTGTTGGAAGCTTCATCGGCCCCCATTTGGTGCTCGACTTCGCCCTTTAACTTGTACTTCCGGTACAAACTCTTATTCGGTTCGCCATTTTCGTAGACGATCATCGCAGAAACTGGGAGATCGGAAGAGCGTCGTGTAGGGAAAGAGTGTAGATATCGGTGGACGCCGTAT
>CAMJXI010000095.1 GCA_946409675.1 uncultured Lactobacillus sp.
TTTTATAATGACACTGACTTAGATAATCGTGATACTTCTAACAAATTAAGAGTAATGTTTGCCATAAACCATTGCTGATTGTGCTATCAACATCAACCCTAACGCCCAAGAATTAGCAGAAATCGCTATTCAATCAGCACACAGCGCTGAGATGTTTGGGATTGAACCAACTGTTGGGATGTTGAGTTTTTCAACTAAAGGATCAGCTAAGAGCCCAGAAGTTGAAAAAGTAGCCGAAGCAACCAAGATTGCGCATGAACTCGACCCATCAGTTAAACTCGATGGCGAGATGCAATTCGATGCTGCCTTCGTGCCATCTGTTGCCGCACAAAAGGCACCAGGCTCAACTGTGGCCGGTACTGTGAAGGTCTTCATCTTCCCAGAACTCCAATCAGGTAACATTGGCTACAAGATAGCCCAACGTTTTGGTAACTTCGAAGCTATCGGACCAGTTCTCCAAGGTTTGAACAAACCGGTTTCTGATCTTAGTCGTGGTGCAAACGAAGAAGACGTTTATAAAACTGCTATCTTAACGGCGGCACAAGCTGTAAAATAAGGGTTATGAAAAAAAATTTAACTATTAATTCTGATTTTGAAATGCAAGCATTAGGTGAAAAAATTGGGCAGCAACTAACTGGTGGCGAAGTGATTTTGTTGGAAGGAGACCTTGGAGCGGGTAAGACTACCTGGACCAAGGGACTTGCAAGAGCACTTGGCGTAAAAAGGCCGGTTAAGAGCCCAACTTTCACGATTGTGCGCGAGTACCGTAATGGACGGCTACCGCTTTTTCACATGGACATGTATCGCTTGGAAGACGGGGATACCTCAAGCATCGATTTAGATGATTATTTTAGCCAAGGCGGCGTAGTGGTCATGGAATGGCCCAACTTTGTGGCGGACCAAATTCCGGCCGAACACCTAGTTTTAAAAATCAGTCGTGATGATGAGGACCTGGATTCAACTAAGAGAACCGTGGAAATAAGTGGGACTGGCTCAGAAGCAGAAAAGATAATTGAAAACATTTAAAAGCTGATTAACAACAGATTAACAAGAATAACAGCAAACTTAATGATCAAAGGGTGTAGTCTAACTAGTAATAGTTAGGCTATTTTTTATGCAAATTTATTAAAATATATTTCTCATAATCTAATTTAAATCTAATATATCCATTTTTATATGATATACTTGTTCACTAATAAGGTTTCAAATAATATTTTTTGGGGTAAAATCATGATTCTAAAATACGCGAGCAAAACACAAGTGGCTCTGTTCTTCTTCTTTACAACGTTGAAGGCATTAGAGGCAGTATTTATCGCTGTGATGTTACAGCACTTCATCAGTTATTCGCAGTCGAGTACGGATAGTTTACTGAACTTGATTCTGATTTCTATCGCAGGTTCGGCGTTTTTTGCGGTAACCAATATCATCTTTCAAAAATTTCGGGTTGGCTTAATTTACGAAGTTAACATGAATATCAAAAAAATCGCCGTGAATTACGTGGTGCACGAAAAAAATGATGAAGTGGGGATTGATGCCTCGTTTCTAACGAATGATTTGAAGCAGGTTGAAGCTAGCCGAATCGAGTCTGAATTGACGATTGTTTATTATGGAATTCAGTTCATTGTGGCCATTATTGCGGGTTTCGTCAGCTCACCCTTGCTTTCAGTTATTTTCATTGTGACCTCAGTAATTCCCGGTTTAATCCAATATTTCGTGGGTCCGTTAATCGAGAAAAATGCTGCTTCTTGGGAAGAAAAGAACAGTAAGTACACTGAAACGGTCAATGAATCGCTAAATTTAGGTTTTACTGCACGGCTTTATAACGTTGAGCAATCTGTTGTTAGTCGTTTTGTCCAGGCCGCAGAAGCAATGGAGTTTGCTTTAAAACGAACCAACTGGACTCGTGGGCTGGCCAGTGAATTGACCGAATCCGTTGGTTATCTGGTTAGTTTTGTGATTCCAATGGCAGCCGGTGTCTTCATGGTTCGTCAAGGTCAGATTACCTTAGGAACCTTCATGATGATTACCCAGTTATCAAATAACTTTATCAATCCGGTGATTAATATTTTTGCGTTAAGAAACAATATGAAAACTTCGACACCAATCTTGAAGAAGTTCGACCAAATCAAGGACTTGGTCTTTGCTAACGACCAACAACTAGAAAATGAGACCGAATTTACCGAGCTAAAGATGGGTAATGTCGGCGTCGTTCTCAACAAACATCGCATCTTCCAAAACGTTAACCTGAACCTCAAGTCTAAACAAAAGCTCTTGCTGGAAGCTCCATCAGGTTGGGGTAAATCAACCCTCTTAAACGTCTTGGTAGGTAACTTAGATCCAAGCGAAGGACAATACGACATCGACGGACAAGAATTGAACGGTGATTGGCCCAAAGCTCATCAGTATTATTCGTTCATCCAACAAAATCCCAGTATCTTAGACGATACCTTAAAGTATAACGTCACGCTGGGTCGCGAGATTAGTGACTCCGAGTTAGACGAAGTGGCTAAAAAAGCCGGACTCGACGAATTAGTCGTTGAAAAAGGTTGGGACTACGCGGTCGGCAAGAACGGTAAAAATCTTTCTGGTGGTCAAAACCAACGGGTCGAGATTGCCCGGGCAATAATGTCCAAACGGCCGATTATGATTGCGGACGAAGCATCGAGTGCCTTAGATCAGAACATGTCGCTCCAGATTCACAAGACAATTTTGGAAGACCTAGACGGCACCGTGATCGAAGTTGCCCACAAGTTGAATGACGCTGAGAAAGAAATGTTTGACCAGGTCATTGAGTTAGATAAACAAAATAATTAACCAAAATAAGAATGGTGCGACTAGTTAATTAGTCGCACCATTCTTTTAATGGCGTCATTGCCAAACTGTTCATCTTCTTCAATCAAAATCTTCGCACAAGCCAAACTATCCGCCAAGGCATGGTGATGGTGCTCCAAATCAATCCCGAGGGCCTTTGAGACAGTGTTTAAACGATGATTGGGTAATTCTGGGTGTAATCTTCTGCTCGTCTTCAACGTATCAATCGACAAAAAGTTCGGGGTCAAAATATCGTATTTAGTCAGCATCGATTTCAACACGCGGTTATCAAAACTCGCATTGTGTGCTGCTACAAGCGTATTTAGTTGGAAAAGGTCCTTAAAGTCCGGCCAAATCTGGGGGAAGGTTGGGGCATCCTTAATATCTGCCGGGTGAATCCCGTGAATGCGAATATTACCCGGATCAAAGGGAACTTCTGGGTTGATTAAAGTGTAATATTCATCAACCACCTTGTTATCGCGCACCATCACGAGCGCCAGCGAACACGCGCTCTCACTCGTCCGATTGGCCGTTTCAAAATCCATTGCCACAAAATTCATCTTAAATCTCCAAATTTTCTATTTCAATCTCAACTGGTGCATGATCCGAACCGTAAATATCGGTCAAAATATCTGCTTTTTGGACCTGATCCTTAAGGCGGTCACTCAAACCAAAATAGTCAATCCGCCAACCCGAGTTGTTCTTGCGGGCGTTAAAGCGGTAGCTCCACCATGAATACTTAACTTCAGCGGGATGCAACAAACGGTAACTATCAATGAACCCCGTGTCTAAAAGCTGGGTAAATTTCTCGCGTTCTTGATCCGAAAAGCCAGCGTTTTGGTGGTTGGTTTTATCATTCTTCAAGTCAATTTCGTTGTGGGCAACATTTAAATCTCCACAGAAGATAACCGGTTTATTTTTATCTAGTTCCGCTAAATAATTACGGAAGTCGTTGTCCCAATCCATTCGAAAATCGATCCGTTTGAGCTTGTCTTGCGAGTTTGGTGTATAACAAGTGACGAAATAAAAATCTGTGTATTCAAGCGTAATTACGCGTCCTTCTGCATCGCCAATTTCGTTACCAATTCCTAAGGTGACGTTTTTGGGTTCGTGCTTCGTGAACACCGCCGTACCCGAATAACCTTTACGTTCTGCAAAGTTAAAATATTGTTCATAACCAGGCAAATCAACCTCAGCCTGTCCTTCTTGCATTTTGGTCTCTTGGATGGCAAAAATATCCGCATCCAATTCTTTGAAAACTTCCTCAAAATCTTTCTTTAAAACCGCTCTTAAGCCATTAACGTTCCAGGAAATAAATTTCATAAATTTTCACCTCGCAAATAGTATAGCATAGGTCGTTTTAAAAACATTGCTAGTGTAAAAATGAGTCGTTTTTTGTTAAACTATACTTATTGAATTTTGGGGGTACCGAATTGAAATTAATAGATTTGCGCAACGAAGGAATTAACGTTCAAGAAAACTATCCTTTGGACACTTTAACCTTTACCAAAACCGGCGGACCAGCTGAAACAATCGCTTTTCCCCGGACCATCAAACAAGTTAAACGACTCATTGAAGTCGCTAAAGAAAATAACGTCAAAATTACCACGCTCGGTAATGCCTCAAACCTGATTATTCGTGACGGTGGTCTTGATGGTTTGGTGATTATTTTAAACCAAATGAACCAGATTATAGCAAAAGGTGACACCAAGCTGAAAGCGTATGCCGGAGCCTTGATTATCTCTACCTCTGAGGCGGCTTATCGTAGAAAATTGACCGGCTTAGAATTTGCTGCCGGAATTCCTGGAAGTATCGGTGGTGCTGTCTTCATGAACGCCGGTGCTTACGGTGGCGAGATGAAGGATTGCATCGAATCCGTGACTGTTTTGACCCTCGATGACGAGGTTAAAACCTACACGAATGCTGAAATGAAGTTTAGATCGGAAGAGCACACGTCTGAACTCCAGTCACCAATGGAAAT
>CAMJXI010000096.1 GCA_946409675.1 uncultured Lactobacillus sp.
ACCACCGAGATCTACACTCTTTCCCTACACGACGCTCTTCCGATCTCGATTGCCTAGCTTCAGACCTATTCTGCCATGCCTCAATAATAACCGAAGCTGGGGTAACAAAATAGCGGTTTGTGGTACTAAATTTGATAATGACGAAACAAATTCCGTCTTGAATCAAACACTTTTGAAAATGATCTATTTGGTGTTGGTGAAAGTTCTTTAACGGAAACGAAAGTTTGTTCTTGGTTTCCTTGGCTTCAAAGTCGACGTAATATCCGCGAAAGACCCCATTATAGTCGGTCGTGGAGGCTTGGCGAAAATAAGCTTCCTTAATAACGGCGCGACTTCGTTTAGGATAATCGACGTTGACGATTTGAATCGGGGTCGGTTTCTTGTGAATCACCGCGATATCGCGCGCTAAATAATACTCGTTGCTCTCGTTGATTTCTTCTTCGAGCGACATCCCGCGTCCTGAAAAGGTGGGATTATCACTCTTTTTAGGAATCGTTTCATGATTTTCGTATTTTTGGTTTATTCCATTTGGATATTTGACCATCTTAATCACTCCTGATAGCATTATATCAATAAACAGTAATTTTATAAAATTATGAGGAAAAATGATGAATCGTTTGTGGGTAACAGGTTATCGCAGTTTTGAACTCGGTGTATTTAATCAAACGGATCCAAAAGTACAGGTAATTAAGTATGCGTTGAAAAAACGCTTAATTGAGAAAATTACGACCGGGGAACTCGAATGGTTAATTTCGGGTGGCAACCTTGGGACGGAGCAGTGGGCACTAGAGACCGCACTGGAAGTCAAAAAGGAATACGACCTCAAAATTGCCATGATGGTCCCGTATGAAGACTTCGAAAAGAACTGGCAAGAAGACAAACAGTTGACCTATCAACAATTAAAAAATAATGTTGATTTTTTTGCAACTACTTCGAAGCATCCTTATCAAAATTTTATGCAACTCAAGAACTACCAGGACTTCATGATAAACCACACAGACGAGGCACTGCTAGTATATGACCTTGAGCATCCTGGAAAAACACAATATGAATACGATTTGATTGAAAAATACCAAAATCAAAACGAATACGACTTAAATTTGCTCGATTTTTACGATTTAGAAGATAGTGGAAACGAGTTAGACGAATTAAGGGAAAACGAAAAAGATTATTAAATAATGGTTATTTTTAGCAAAGTAGTTTGTGCTTTCAGAAGATTTTGCTAAGATAAAGGAGGAGGTTTCGTTATGGCAGATAAATTTGAAATTAAATTAACACCAGATGCAATTTTAAAGAAACACTTTGCAACAATAAAAAAGGGTTATGACTCAACTGAAGTCGATAATTACCTTGACCAAATTATTGCAGACTATGAAGTCTTTTATGATGCAATTAACTCACTAGAACAGAAAAACAAACAACTTTCTAAACAAGTTTATGATTTAAAGAATTCCGGTGCCACACCAACTGAGAAGGTCTACGAACCAACTCGCCCAGCTATTGAAGAAAACAGCGCAGCTTCAACGAATTTTGAGATTATTCAAAGACTAAGTAGCTTGGAACGTAAGGTCTATCAATTGGAACAAAACTTAGGTTCAATTCACGCTTAATGAAAACAATTGAAATTCTTTAGATTTTTGAGGATGAATGTAGTATAATATTCAATTGTCGTAGATGATGTAAACTTCGGGCAATCGCGGTCATTCAGTTGGCTGAGGAAAGTCCACGCTCGCACGAACTGTGATGTTCGTAGTGTTTGTACTTAGCCTAATAAGCTAAGGTACCAGAAATGGTAACGGCGGAAAACGCGCTAAGGTCTTTTGGCTATGCGTTACTATCCTTAAATAGTGCCACAGTGACGGAGCACCATTGGAAACTTTGGTGGTGGAACGAGGTAAACCCTGCAAGCGGGCAACCCAAACATTTGGTAGGGGCGCTTCGATCTAAGGAACCGAACTAAAGATCGAGACAATTTATTGTAGATAGATGATTGCTGAAAGTAAAACTCCCAATTTTACTGGAACAAAACGTGGCTTATAGAGGTTTACATCGGGATTAGTTGAGCTTTTAGCTCAACTTTTTTTTATATAAAATAGAGGAAAAAATGAAAAAATACAAATTATACGTAACAATGGGCGCGGGCTTTGAATCAGTTGTCGCAAAAGAACTCCAAGCTTTGGGTTATGAGACCCAAACGGAAAATGGCCGGGTCTTCTTTGAAGGCGATATGACAGACATCGTGCGCACCAATCTTTGGTTAAGAACAGCGGACCGGGTTAAAATTCTTCTGCAAGAATTTACCGCAACAACGTTTGAATCACTCTTTGACCAAGTCTTCGCGTACGACTGGGCACAATTAATCCCAGTTGATGGTCGCTTCCCCGTTAAGGGACGGAGCGTTAAGTCTAAGCTGCATTCTGAACCCGATATCCAATCAATCACGAAGAAGGCGGTCGTAAACAAGTTAACGCAACAATACCGTCGTCGTGGTTTCTTACCAGAAAGTGGCTCTTTGTATCAATTAGATGTGCATATTGTCAAAGACCAGGTTAGAATCTCCCTTGATACAACTGCCGACAGTTTGTTCAAGCGTGGTTACAGAGTCGAACATGGTGGAGCACCATTAAAAGAAAACTTTGCAGCTTCATTGCTCAAGTTGACTCCTTACGATGGCACGCATCCTTTGATTGACCCGATGACCGGTTCTGGGACTTTTGCCATTGAAGCAGCTATGATTGCCAAGAACATTGCCCCTGGCTCAATGCGCAAGTTTGCCTTTGAAGACTTCGATTGGTTTGATAAAAACGAACTAACTAAACAAAAAGAAGAAGCCAAAGCCTTAGTTAATGATAGCAAGCCAATTATCGTGGCAAGCGATATTGACCAATCAATCTTGGATATTGCGCGCGTGAACGCGCACAATGCCGGCGTCTTACAAAACATCGAATTCAAGCAAGTCGCCGTTAAAGACTTTAAGACAGATTTGGAAAACGGAATTATCATCGTCAACCCACCTTACGGTAAACGAATGAAGGACCAAGAATCTGCTCGTAAGCTTTATGGTGAAATGGGGGACGTCTTCCGGCCATTGAAATCCTTTAGCAAGTACTATCTGACTTCTGACCTTGAGTTTGAAAACTTCTACCATGAACGTGCTACTAAAAAGCGCAAGCTCTATAATGGCTCAATCAGAACTGATTTCTACCAATATTGGGCAAATAAGAGATAGTCAGCAAGAGAACACAACAAATACAAAAAATTAGTATTAACTAACAAATAAATTGTATATAACAAACTATATAAATAAGTACGAGAATCCTAAAAAATTCTCGTACTTATTTTATTTTCGTGCTAAACTTTGGCCACAGGGGTTTAATTTATGAAAACAAAAAAACGACGTTATCTCATCAGCGCAGCTTTGATCATTTTTGCCTTAATCATTGGTGGCGTTGGGATTGCCCAACTTTACGGGTCACATGAAGAACCAAGTACCAAAAAAATAGTTAGTGGAAATGATGCCAAAGTTTGGGTCTTGAGTGACCCGCATTTTATCGCAGACAGTCTCCATGATTTTGGTTCGCAGTACACCTATATGATGCATACTGCCGCAAGTAAAGACTTGAAGTATCAATCAATTGGTATTAAAAGCTTGGTCAAACAAGCAATTAAGGATAAGCCAAACGCAATCGTCATTACCGGTGACCTCACTTTTAACGGTGAATATGCGAGCATCAAACAACTCGAAGAATACTTCAAGCCATTAAAGGCACATAATATCAAGATGTTGGTGATTCCTGGCAACCACGATATCTATGATGGTTGGGCACGAAAATTCTCGGGAGACGAACAAACCAAAGTCGCTCAGATTAGTCCAGCTGATTGGAAGAACACCTTTGTTGAAACCTATGAGGATTCCCACAGTTCAGATCCTGCTTCTTTGAGCACGAACGTCCAATTAAACGACAAATACCAGTTAGTCTTGCTCGATACAAATTACTACTCAACCACGGCTTCAAACACCGCACCAGTGACGGGTGGTTATCTGCGTGATAAGACGTTGACCTGGTTAAAGACACAGTTCGAATACGGCAAGAAACATAATCTCCGGACAATCTTATTTACCCACCACAATATCTACCAACATTCGACACGTGGTAAACAGGGCTATGTGATCGATAATGTTTCTAAGCTCAAGCCGTTGTTGGAGAAATACGACGTTAAATTGTCATTTGCGGGGCACATTCACGCCCAAGACATCGCAGCTGACCCAGACAAATCAAATCCGACCGTTGAAGTTTTGAGTTCCAGTTTTGCGGTGACACCAAAGAGTTATGGTGTCATCAACTTCAGTAAAGACGAAATCACCTATCAGAAGAAGAACCTGGATATTCGGCCGTTCTTGACCGCTAAGCAAAAGCAAAACAAAGATTTGGCTAATTACCCTAATTACTTGAAAAAGCTCTTCTACGACGATACAAAGGCGATTATGTACGAACGCCTTTTCTACAAAATGAAGGACAAACAAGAATTGATGGATGAGGCCGCGACTGCCTTTGCCGATGTGAACTGGCACTTCTTTACCGGCACAGACGATTTATCAAGTGCAGAGATTGCAAAATTTACCTCAACTAAAGGTTACCAAGCTTTAATCAAGTATGGTGGCATGAAAGAGGGCTACGCCCAAACTAGTTTAAACGACACGAATATGAAAGATAATAAGTTGACGATTAAATACTAATGGTCAGCAAAATTTCAAAACTAGCCAAGAGATCGGAAGAGCACAC
>CAMJXI010000097.1 GCA_946409675.1 uncultured Lactobacillus sp.
AGCTTGGAACATTTTTCTGGTGTCTTGAGTCATACCAACATCTCATTTACTGTTCTTTCAAACGCAGCCAGCAAACAATCGCGTAAGGATGCTCTTCAAGCACTCGAAAAACGCCAAGTGAAGATGCTACTTGCGACTGACTTAGCCGCCCGTGGCTTAGATATCCCTAAGTTAACCTACGTCGTGAACTATGAATTACCCGAAGACTTAAACACTTATACCCACCGGGCTGGTCGAACTGGCCGGGTCGGACGTAGCGGTTATGTCGTTTCTTTAGGAACAGATCACGATTTCCGAGATTTGAAAAAGGTGCTTGAACCAAGCATCGAAATCTCACGAGGCTATTTTGATGGCTACGGTTTGACTAAAGACAAACCGGAATATATTGATGCTAAGAATGATGACACAACTGAATCTACAAAAGATATAAACGATAAAAATAGTACAAGTACTAAAGAAGAAACAACTCATTCTTCAAGTAAGAAGAGTGAAAGATTTAATGGAACTAAGGGTGAACATCATTCACTAACTAATCCAGCAAAACAAACTCTTGCTAAAC
Organism: uncultured Lactobacillus sp.; assembly: GCA_946409675.1. GTDB lineage: Bacteria > Bacillota > Bacilli > Lactobacillales > Lactobacillaceae > Amylolactobacillus. The sequence continues at coordinate 560 of CAMJXI010000097.1, forward strand.
CTAAGAAAAAGAAGCGCAAGAAGAATGACAAAAATAAGGGCTATCATCCACACGGTGCCAAAAAGAAAGAAGCGTAACATTTCATGATTCGTTGGCTTGAAAAGTATTTTGTTCCACTAGCCACCAGCATCGCTTCCACGCGTTGGTTAGTGGCTTTACGTGATGCTTTCATTTCAATTCTGCCGGTTACCTTAGCCGGTTCCCTTTCAGTCCTCATCACAAGTCTCATCAACGTGGCACATGATCACCTGGGCTGGACTACCATCTACAAGTCCTTCTCACCAATGCTGACCATCGATAACGTCGTTTGGAATGGGACTTTTGCTATTTTTGCACTCTTTTTCGCTGCTAGTTGGGGTTTTCACCTCGCTCGAGCATACGAAGTAAACACGCTTTCTGGGTGTCTGATCTCGGTGGCCTCATTCATCATGAGTATCGCAAACGTGGCAAACGTAAAGTTGAAGCACCCATTACCAAGTAGTTCTACAAGCATCTTAGCCGATGCCAAAATTGTCGTTTCGGGCAAGACTGTCTTAATTAAAGACGTTTTCGCAATCGACCAATTAAGTACCACCGGCCTTGTGACCGCGATGATTTTCGGTGCCCTTGGTGTCGCCATTTATATCATCCTTGTTAAGGCCCACTTCACTATTCAGATTCGGGACCAAATTCCGCAGGCTTCTAGAGTGGCTTTCGCCGCCATCCTGCCCGCCATGGTCGCGATTTTTAGTGTGGCCGGCGTCAACTATCTCTTCACCCGTTTTACCGGGTATTACTTCGGTGATTGGCTGATTAGCGTGGTCCAAGTACCACTGCTTAAGGCGGGACAAGGATTCGGGATGGTTATCTTCGTGACTTTCCTGGTCCAAGCCTTCTGGTTCTTTGGCCTCAACGGCTTGAATGTTTTGGCCCCTGTCCTTGATTCAATTTGGCTAACGCCGCAAAACTTGAATATCATGGCCGTCAAAAATGGCGAGCAGCTGAATTTTAACTGGGTTCGTGGCTCCTTTGATGCCTTTGCCTGGTTTGGTGGGGCGGGCGGTACCCTCATGCTCGTGATTGCCATCCTAATTTTCTCGAAGAAATCCGAGCAGCGTACACTGGCCAAAATTACGCTGGCACCCGCAATCTTCAACATCAACGAACCGGTGATGTTTGGCTTGCCAGTCGTTTTAAATACAATCTATTTTATTCCGTTTATGATTGCGCCTTTAGTCAACGTTACTCTGGCTTACATCGTGACCCAAATTGGGTGGGTTAATCCCGTTCAAGTGGCGATGCCCCAAGTCATGCCGCCAATTTTGCAGGCGTGGCTGGCGACCAACTACGATTGGCGGGCGATTGTGCTTGCTATCGTCAATATGATTATCGCCTTGTTAATCTATTTACCATTTGTTTTAGCAGCAAATAAAGTTAAAGAAAACAATGAACCAAAACGTTACCAATGGTAGAATTAATAATTGATAACGTAGTTTTCTGGCCCCGTAGCTCAGCAGGATAGAGCAACCGCCTCCTAAGCGGTAGGTCATCAGTTCGATTCTGATCGGGGTCATTAAAAAAATGGAGGTCCTAAAATGACGCACAAAATTAAAGTAATGAGTGTTTTTGGTACTAGACCTGAAGCCATTAAGATGGCACCACTCGTTCTGGAATTACAAAAAGATAATCGTTTCGAAGAAGTGACCGTTGTAACTGCGCAACACCGTGAAATGCTCGATCAAGTTCTCGAGATTTTTGCCATCAAACCAGACTATGATTTCAACATCATGAAGAAGAATCAAACTCTTGCTGAAATCACAAGTAAAGTCATGCTTGATCTTGGTAAGGTTATTCAAACCGAGAAACCAGATATCGTCTTGGTCCACGGAGACACCACGACTAGTTTTGCCGCAAGTCTTGCCACCTTCTACGAACAGACGAAACTTGGTCACGTCGAAGCCGGCCTACGTACTTGGGACAAGTATTCACCGTTCCCAGAAGAGATGAACCGTCAGTTGACGGACGTCTTGAGTGATTTATACTTTGCCCCAACTAGCAAAAGTAAGGCTAACTTGTTAACCGAAAATCATCCTGGTCAAAATGTCTACATTACTGGTAACACCGCCATCGATGCTCTTCATCAAACTGTGCAAAAAGAATATCACCACGATGTTTTGGACGAAATTAAAGACGGCAACCGGGTTGTTCTTGTAACCATGCATCGTCGAGAAAACCAAGGCGAACCAATGCGCCGCGTGTTCAAGGTCATGAAAGAAGTCGTTGACGCCCATGATGACGTTGAAATTATTTATCCCGTTCATTTGAGTCCTGCCGTGCAAGAAGCTGCACACGATGTGCTTGGAAACGACCCACGGATTCACTTGATTGCACCACTTGACGTAGTAGACTTCCATAACTTGGCTAAACTCAGTTACTTAATCATGACTGATTCCGGTGGTGTCCAAGAAGAAGCTCCTTCACTTGGTAAACCCGTACTTGTCTTGCGTGATACGACGGAACGCCCAGAAGGTGTTGAAGCCGGTACCTTAAGACTTGTCGGAACCGACGAAAAAGTTGTTAAGGCAGCCATGATCGAGTTACTCGATGACAAAGAAGCTTACGACAAGATGGCTCAAGCCAAAAATCCTTACGGTGATGGCTACGCTTCTAAACGGATTGCACAAGCAATTGCGAGCTACTTCGAACCAAAAGAAAATGAAAAACCTGAAGATTTTCAATAAGCTCTAAAATGAAAAGACCCGCCACCGACTCAGTCGGTAACGGATCTTTTTTTGTGGTGGAACGATATTTTGCTAAAGACGAAATTCAACACGATGATAATCACCTGGTCGATTATCTTGGTTAGCGTTACGCTTTGGTTCAAAAGGCTGATTCCGACAATCATAATGGCGTCATCGATAATCAAGGTCAGTACCCGCAAGCCGAAGAACCAGAGCGCCTGCTTCATGAGAAAACGGAAGTGCCAATTCTCAGATTTAAAGACGAAAATCTTATTCGTAATAAAGGCGAAGAGAACGGAGACGACCCACGCGACCGTGTTGTTGAAGACATAGAGCCCCGGTTCAAATTTTTGCAAAACGAAAAAGGTGCCCACATTGACTGCAGTCGTGAGGACACCAAAAAAGAGGTAGCTGAGGAGTTCGTAGTATTTGAAAAATAATTGTTTAATTTTATCCAAAATCGAATCCTCTGTTTATTTTAATTTACTCGGACTATCCTTATGCAGGTTTTCCTGTAATTTACGACGTAAGTAGTTCGTTTCTTTCTTGAAAACCGACCGGGTCGTGAAGTAGTTGAAAATACCCACGATTACTTGGTCGATAATCTTCACGATGAAACTGTTCCATTGTAACCAACTCAACCCAATGAACATCGTTAAGTTATCTGGAATCAAAGAAATTAAGCGGTACGCGAAGAACAAGCCAAGCTGAATCAAGAAGCCGCGGTTATCATCGGCATTCGTCGTAAAGACGATGTGTTTGTTCATGAAAAAGCTGAACAAGTTTGCGATGAAAAAGGCGATAATATTGGCATAAAAGTAGGGTACAGACAGCAAATTTCTAAAGAGAAAGAAACTCGCAATGTTCACGACGGATGCTAAAAAGCCAAAAAAAGTGTATGAGAAAAAATCGTGGTGGCGTTGTAAGAGTCGACCACCGGCGATTGTAATCTGATTATTACTTGCTTTTGCGTGCTTATTTAGCGAGCTCATCGTATTTGTTCACCACTTGCTTAGCGACATTTGCAATGTGTTCAATGTCGTCACTATCTGCTTCCAAGTTGATTTTTAAACTTGGGGCAGCTTTAATGGCGCCAACCTCGGTTAAAAGCTTGTCAAAATCATCCACTGTCTCACAAAAATGGTCTTCATAAAAAATATCCCCAGAGCCCATTACGGCGTACAGCTTATTGGTCAATTTCAGTTCTTTTAAGTCATCGTAAAAGTCGGCTACTTCGTCAGGCATGTCGCCCTCACCGTAAGTATAAACCACCATGAAATTTAAGTCATAATTTAACAGCTCGGAAGGGTCCGTGAACCCAATCTCACTCATGTTAGTTTCGACGTCCAAATCCTGTAATTCTTCTTCCAAAATCCCAGCGATTTCTTCGTTATTCCCGGTCATACTAGCGTAGACGATTTTTGCAGTTGTCATTTTCTATCCTCATTCTTTGAACTATTAATTATGATAAATTATACCAGAGTTTTGAAAGTCGCCAAAAATT
>CAMJXI010000098.1 GCA_946409675.1 uncultured Lactobacillus sp.
ACTCAAATGCTTGATTCAATGCAAGAAAACCCACGTCCTACACGTGCCGAAGTTAATGACGTTGCTAACGCTGTTATGGATGGTACTGACGCAACTATGCTTTCTGGCGAATCAGCAAACGGTGACTACCCTGTAGAATCAGTTCAAACTATGACTGATATCAACGAACGTACTGAAGAACAAATGGAATTACGTAACACACTTGCTCTTCAACGTTTCGAAGACTACGCTGGCTCAAACGTAACTGAAGCTGTTGGCGAATCAGTTGTTCGTACTGCTGAAGAACTCGGTGTAAAGACAATCATCACTGCTACTAACTCAGGTTACACTGCACGTATGATTTCTAAATACCGTCCAAGTGCAGACATCGTTGCTTTGACTTTTGATGAAAAAGTTCAACGTGCCTTGACTGTTCAATGGGGTGTTCAACCAATTTTGACTGAACGTCCAACTTCTACTGATGACATGTTCGAAAAAGCAGCTAAAGTTGCTAAAGATCAAGGTCTTGTTGAAGATGGCGACCTCGTTATCATCGTTGCTGGTGTTCCAGTCGGTGAATCAGGTACTACTAACGTAATGAAGTTACAATTAATCGGTTCTAAACTTGCTCAAGGTATCGGTATTGGCGAACAATCAATCATCGGTACTGCAGTTGTTGCAACTAGTGCTGACGATGCTAACAACAAGATGAAGGATGGCGATATCTTAGTTACTAAGACTACTGATAAAGATTACCTTCCTGCAATCAAGAAAGCATCTGCTTTAGTTGTTGAAACTGGTGGTTTGACTTCACACGCTTCAATCGTTGGTCTTTCACTTGGTATCCCTGTTGTTGTTGGTACTTCAGAAGCAACAACTAAGATCGAAGATGGCGAAAAGATTACTGTTGACTCACGTCGTGGTGCTATCTACCGTGGCGAAGCAACAAACATGTAATTTTAAAAAATTAACGTTCTAATAGTCAGCTCATTTGAGCTGGCTATTTTAATTTGGCCGCTTTTCCCTTATACTTAACAATAAGTATGCATTAAATAGCTGAGTTCAAAAAACGGAACTCAAAAAGAAAATATAGGTGAGATAATTGTTTGGAGAAGTAATAAGTGCGAAAATAACTGACATGAATAAGGAAGCCGTTTATGCGCAAGCAGACGGCAAGACTTTTATGCTAGCGAAGAATGCCATTTCGGATGACCGAATTTTGGAATTGGGCGACACGGTTGAAGGGTTTGTTTATGAAGACAAGCATAAAAACTTCGTGATGACTCAATACTATCCCCGTGCAATGGTTGATCAATACGGTTGGGGAACTGTCACTGAAACTAGAAGAGACCTCGGTGCCTTCGTGGATATTGGCTTACCCGACAAGGACGTCGTTGTTTCGTTAGATGACTTGCCCCTTGACCGTTTCAAATGGCCTAAGCCTGGCGACAAGCTACTTGTTAGTCTGATTACTGACCACAAGGAACGTATTTGGGCACACATGGCTGACGACGAAGTCTTTCAACAATTAGCTTCGCGTTTCCCTAATAATCTCAAAAACAAGGAAATCAATCTGACGGTTTATGCCAGCCGTTTCGTAGGGGCTTTTGCCATTTCCGACGAATACTACATGACGTTTATTCACGAAAGTCAGATGTTCCAGCCACCACGGTTGGGTGAAGTCTTGAAGGCGCGCGTGATTGGTTCTGGGGAACACGGTCGCTTAAATGCTAGCACGTTACCGCAATCGTTTGAGGTTATCGATGATGACGCCCAAATGATTTTGATGATGCTTAAACGCACGGAAGACAAGACATTGCCGTTTGCTGATTCAAGTAGCGCAGAAGACATTAAGGAACGTTTCGGGATTAGTAAATCGAGCTTTAAGCGCGCGTTGGGTAATCTCTTGAAGAATAAGTTAATTGTTCAAGACAAAGCCAAACCCGAAATTAAACTAGTAAGTGAAGATGAATAATTTTGCGGAATTAATCGAAGAATATCTACGCTTTTCCCGGATTGAACGGGGACTGGCCCAGAATTCCATCAAATCCTATCGCTTTGATTTAAAGGAATTTGAAAGTTTTTTGCTTGCAGAAAAGAAGACCAGTTTTGCGGTTGATTCCTTTACGATTGACTATTTTTTAGCCAAGTTACGTGATGAACAAAAATCCAACAACTCCATTAGCCGGATGATCTCCACCTTGCGAAAATTCTACCAGTGGCTTCTGCGGGAGAGGTTCATTACGGTTGATCCGATGCAGGTCATCGATTCACCAAAACCAAAACGCCATTTGCCAGTAGTCTTGTCTGTGAACGAAGTGAATGCTTTGTTGAAACAGCCAGAAACTAGTACTGATTTAGGTATTCGCGACCAAGCGATGCTTGAGACTATGTATGCGACAGGTGTCCGGGTCTCTGAGTTAATCAACCTGAAGCCGGATAGCCTGCACCTTGATTTACACATCATTCAGGTGATTGGTAAGGGGAATAAGGAACGCTTGATTCCAATTGGCGACGTGGCCATTCATTGGATTAAACGCTACATGGACGAAGTTCGTGACCAACAGCTCTTAAAGGCTGGAGTCTACAGCGACATTTTGTTCCTCAATAATCACGGTAAGAGTTTGAGCCGCCAAGGCGTGTGGAAGCTGATTAAGAAATATGTCTTACAAGCGGGGATTACCAAAGAGGTGACGCCTCATACCATGCGGCATACTTTTGCGACTCATTTATTAGAAAACGGGGCGGACTTGCGGATTGTGCAGGAACTGCTCGGACACAGTGATATTTCGACTACCCAAATCTACACCCATATTTCCAAATCACGGATGATGGAAGTCTATCAAAAGGCTCATCCGCGGGCTTAGGAAGACTTTTTTTAAGAGGTAAGTATGTTAATTAAGTATAAAAAAGATTACGAGAAAATTGTGATGGGTTTCTTGTCCTACCTGGACGATTTCAAGAACATCAAGAATATCCAGGAAGAAATGGAACTCTACCACAAGAAAAACGAGTATCAAATCTTTTTGTTTAAACATAAGGACGGCGATGTCGAGGGGATTATCGGCATCCAAATGGCACCGCAATTCGTCATGGTGCGCTATATCTCGTTGAGCCCGGCTTACCGGACCACCGAGAACCAGTTAGCAATTTTGCAGGAGTTAAAGCGGATTTTCCCAGTGGAAAAAATTCTCTCGACGCCGGAGAATGCTGAACTAATGGAATTGTTTGAGAGAACCCAAGATGAGTGAATTACAACTTAACCTGCCCAACTTTGACGGGCCACTAGACTTGTTGTTGCATTTAATCAAGTCGCAGAAGATTGATATCTATGATATTCCGGTTGCCCAGATTACGGGCCAATACCTTGGTTATTTGAAGCAAATGCAGAATCTGAACCTCAATATTGCGGGCGAATATTTTGTGATGGCCTCAAGTTTGTTACGCATTAAGTCGTCGATGCTCTTGCCCAAAAACGAGTTCGTTGACGATGAGGAGCTGCCGGAAGATTATGATCCCCGCCAAGAGTTGGTTGATCAGTTGGTGCAATACGAACTGTTTCAAAAAATTTCGCGTTTCTTACAAGAACAGGATGAACAGACGACGAAGGTCTTAACGAAGGAGCCAGACGTTGCTCCCAAAAACCTGACGAAGCCTTTGCCAACCGGCTTGATTTCCCGAGACGACTTAACGAATACTTTTGCCGCCATCATGGAACGCTTCAAGTTACGCCAACCGCAAATGGCTAAGATTGATTTGACGGAAACGTCGATTACCGAGCAGGTTGACCACATCAGCGCGCTTTTGTTGGTTCGTTCGGAACTTAGCTTCTTTGCTTTAATCAAGGACCAAACGAGCATCGATTACGTGATTAACGTTTTCCTAGCCGTGCTCGAGTTAATCAAAAAAGGACAAATTTTGGTGAGCCAGTCGGAAAAATTTGATGATTTAATCCTCAAAAAGGTGGGAGAAAATGAGTAAAACTAGTGAATTAGAAGCTTTGCTTTACGTGAGTGGCGAAGATGGTCTCAACCAAAGCATCGCCGCCGAGATTTTGAAAATTAGTATCCCAGCCGTCCGCCAACAATTCGAATTGTTGAGCGACAAGCTAAGTCAGGACAGCGATAGTGGTTTACAACTGATTAAGTTAAACGACCTCTATAAGCTAACGACGAAGCCCGAAGTGAGCGGAATGGTGAATGACTATTTCCAAAAGAACCAGTCGAGCTCATTGAGCCAAGCGGCCTTAGAGATTCTCTCAATCGTTGCTTACCGCCAACCGATTACGCGAGTCGAAATCGATGAGATTCGAGGCGTAAGTAGTTCCGGTGCACTCTCGACTTTGATTAACCGCGGGTTAGTCAAGGAAGACGGTAAGAAAGACGTCATTGGTCACCCCAATATTTACGTGACGACGGACTACTTCTTACAGTATTTTGGCTATGAGAGCTTGGACGAATTGCCCCCAATTGACACCTTCTCCAATGATTTTGACGAGCAGGGTCGCGCGGATCTTTTCAAGGAAAATGATAACTATTCTGATGCAGCATCAGAATTTACAAACTAGATAAAAGAGGAAACAATGGAAGAAAGATTACAAAAAGCGATTGCCAATGCAGGTGTAGCTTCAAGAAGAAAAGCAGAAAAATTGATTCAAGAAGGACTTGTGACGGTTAACGGCAAAGTTGTGACGGAACTCGGAGTCAAAGTGACTGAGCAAGATATGAACAATCTACAGATCGGAAGAGCGTCGTGTAGGGAAAGAGTGTAGATCTCGGTGGTCG
>CAMJXI010000099.1 GCA_946409675.1 uncultured Lactobacillus sp.
GATTTCCATTGGTGACTGGAGTTCAGACGTGTGCTCTTCCGATCTTATCTTCGTCGTACTTCTCCTCGTTTATCGCAAACTCAAAGATGCAATCTACCCATTACTCCCAATTATGATTGTTCTTGGTATATCACCAATGACCTTGAAATTAATCAATATTTCATACAACCCAATCACAATTGGCTTGAGTTCCTTAGTTCTTGGGATTGGAACCGAATTTACAATTCTGATTCTAGAGCGCTACTCTGAAGAGCGGAAACGTGGTGCCGGGACGGGTAAAGCGATTGAAACTGCTATTTCCTCCGTTGGACAAGCAATTACAGTTTCAGCGTTGACCGTTATAGGTGGGTTCTCAACCCTGATGTTTGTAAACTTCCCTGCCTTACAATCATTCGATTTGATTACTGTTCTTGATACAGCATATTCACTCATCATGGCTTTAACTATCATGCCTGCGTTCATCTATCTCTTCAGAAATAGAAAGGAGAAGAAGGACAGCGAAATATAGTTAAAAGATTTTCAAGTATGACCCCCTCAAACACAGAAAAGCAACCAGACAAATTGTCTGGCTGCTTTTTAATTTTGAAAAATATTAATACTTAAGAATTATAACTAACAAGCAAATCGTTAATAACATTAACAAAACATACGAAAGTAGGACGCTAATTTTAAGCTTTTCACGCAATTTAGGATTATCGAGCGGAGCCTGAATGTCATGCCCTCTTCTTAATGCTAGATAAGTAAAAATGCCGATTCCATTTTGCGTACCAGCTACTAAAAAACTAAGTAATTTTGGATGAGCAATATTTCTTGCTGTCGCATCCAAATTAATCAGTCTCCACAACAAATACGCTACGACAAATACCGCTAGAATCATCAAGATAAGTATAAATATTAGTACTATTAAATTCATTTTTTTACCTCAAATCAACTTTATTAGTAAATAGAAGCAACTAACAACGCAAATTGCCAGAATAGCCATCAACGATACAGCCACCCAAATGTTCTGGTTAAAAATTAAGAGACCGATTAATGCCAGCAAATTAATTAGTAGTAAAACCACTAATTGTTTGACAGTCCTTTTGCTGTCCGTTGCATCAAGCCAGGATTGCACCATTTTTGTATCTCCTTTTAATAGTTCATCTAATGAAAGATGATAAATTTCGGACATTCGCATGACTCTTTCAATATCTGGGTAACTTTTAGTATTTTCCCAATTTGAAATGGTCTGGCGACTGACATCTAAAATCTCCGCTAAGTTTTCCTGGGAAAGTAAATGTTCTTCCCTAATTTTTTTCAATTGCTCTCCAATTAACATATCAGTCCCCTCCTTTGCCCTCAATATTGTCTTATTTCCCAAAAAATTACTAGCAAATATTTTTGACAACAGCAAAAAGACTGACAATTTCTTGTCAGTCTTTTCATATTATTTTTAATTTTGCTAATTTTCATCCAAATTAAACGAAATATCTAAGTTTTGCACGCTATTTGTCAGATAACCTAAGGAAATAAAATCTGCCCCACTACCGGCATAATCGTGAATGGTTTCGTTGGTTATTCCCCCGGAAATTTCTACCTTAATTTCCCGCGGTACAAGCTTACGCCACTCGGCCACAACTTCAGGCGTCTGATTATCAAACATAATGATGCCAACCTGAGCTGCTATTGCCTGCAAAAGTTCTACTTTATTTTCCACTTCAACCTCAATGATCTTGGTTGGTCCAATATTTTTTCGAAGTTCTGCGACAGCTTTGCCAAGCCCGCCAATCATCTTCCAATGGTTGTCTTTCAACATCACTGCATCATAGAGCCCCATTCGGTGGTTTAATCCGCCACCACAAGTGACCGCATACTTATCGAATAATCTGAGTCCCGGAGCCGTTTTTCGCGTATCCAAAATATTGATTGTTGAATCGTTCAAGGCTTTAATCGCCAAGTTTGTTTGGGTCGCAATGCCAGACATTCTTTGCATTAGGTTTAAACTTAATCGCTCAGCTGCCAAAATATCCTGTGCATCCCCACTCAACGAGGCAAGAATATCGCCCTCTTGGACTGGTTCGCCATCGTGAAAATGACTGATAATCTCGGTTTTGTATCTGCTGTGGTTGTACGTGTTCAACCCCGCAAAGACCAACTCTGGAATATCTTCACCTGCAAAAATCCCATCGGCTTTTGCTAAATAGCTTCCCGCCACAATTTTGTGGGGAATAACTGAAGCCGTTAAGTCTCCATTTTGTAAATCTTCATCCAAAAAATCCTGAATTTTCTTCAATGCGACTCGTTGGTTAAGCGACATTTTTGACCTCTTCTACATTGGCATCGACCGCTTCATCCTTGATACCAAAGATCAACGTCACGATTCCGATAAAGAGGACGACTACGAAGAGTCCCCAGATGTAGCTAACCGAGAAGTGTTGGTCTAATAAAACACCAACTATGAATGGCCCAATTAACGCACCGATTCGTCCAACAGAATGGGCTGAGCCCATTCCCGTACCCCGAATTTCGACTGGAAATTGATCTGGTGTGAAGGCAATCATTGTGCCCCAAGCACCTAAATCAAAGAATGAGAGCATTGCTCCAGTGAACAAAATTAATCCTTCAGAACTAACTTGGCTGAAGGCCAAGGCGCTGAATAGGGTACCGATTAGGTAAATTACCAACACGGTTTTCCGGCGAATTTTGCCCATCAAGTAAGTTGCTAAGAAATAACCAGGTAATTGGGCTAATGTAATCAAAAGTGTGTAGCCAAAGCTCTTCACGATTGAGAAGCCGCGCATCTCGAGTAAACTTGGAAACCACAAGAACATACCGTAATAAGTGAACATCACGATGAACCACAGGAAGGCCATCTTCATCGTCTTCAAACGATATTCAGACTGCCAGAGTTCCTTGAAGGTGTCCTTGTTTTTGGCCAGTTTTTCATCGACCTTTGTCTCCTCCGGTAGATGTTCCCGCATCACGAAGGCATAAACGATGGTCACACTAGTCATCAAAACAGTTGCGCGCCAGCCGAAGACTGGGATTGCATAGTATGAAAGCAAAGCTGCGATAATCCAGCCAATTGCCCAAAAACTGTCGGCCATGACCAACATTTGTGAACGCAGTGTTCCTGTAAAGAAATCTGCGACAGCAGTTGTTGCAACTGGTAGTTCGCCACCCAAGCCAACACCGGTAATGAATCTAACCGCCAAGAAGAAGATAAAGTTAGGCGATACCGTCAACAAAATATTCCCGATTGAGAAAATAGACAATGTTAAGATCAGCACTTTTTTGCGCCCAATCTTATCTGCAAGTGAACCGCAGACGAAAGCCCCGATAACCATTCCGGCTGAAGTAAATGCACTTGCGAGTCCTAATTGGGTTGCTGATAGATTCCACTCCAATTTAATCAAGGGCATGATGAATGAAAGTAACGCCACATCCATCGCGTCGAATAACCAGGCCGTCCCAATGACCATTAAAAATTTAAAACCTTTTTTGTCCATATTTTCCTCCATCAAACTAAAAGTAGATTTTACTTTAATCTAGTTAAAATAAAAAGTAAAAGTTACTTTTACTTTAAGTTTTTATGTTCTCTAATATAGACTTTTTGAAAATTAAGTCAAGTTAAAAAGTCCGCAACCGGTAGATTTTGGCTGGTCGGCCTAGTTGTTTGGCTGAGGAATAACCCATCTCCTCAAAGATGTGCTCATGGTTCTTTTTAAAGTTGGAGTTATCAATTCTTCCTAGTGAAAGTTGTGAGAAAACACCAAAAACTGTCCGTGCTTCTTTCAGTGTGAACGTATCCCCTAGGATCAATAAAACATTTGGTTGATAATTTAACTTGTTCCGAATACGACGCACTGCAACCGACCAGATTAAGTTGTGATCGTAGGCCAGTTGGGTTGAATCATTCTCGGTTTTGAAGTTTTTATAATAATCTTTTTGGTCTGCAAGTTTGGTTGAATAAAAGATAGTGTCGTTATTTTGCAAGGTATAAAGATGGTTGGCATATTTGAACACAAACCACTTTGCATCAACTGCGCCATAGCCAGCAGTTAATTGGGGCATTTCTGGCAAAAAAGTCATATAGGCGAGTGAAATCGTGCGTTGGTCTGGGGTTCTCTTCTGGTTGGTAAAAGTAGCCAATTGTTCTGTATGAATACTTGAAAGATTCAACCCTATTTTTTCGCGCACTAAACGTAAGGCCGCCTCATCCGCACTTTCATCTTCGCGCATGAAAGTTTCGGGAAGTGCCCACTGATTTTTATACGGTTCCCCCGAACGTTTCACAAGGAGCAAATTTACGCTATCGTTTTTTCGGTCAAAGCTCCAAATGATATTGGTAATATTAATTAACGGATGTTCTAAAACAAAATCTAAATCTGCCAAGTTGCCACTCTTTTCTAAATCTTTCTCTCAATAATCATACCGTTAAAAGCGCTAACATACAATTTAGATTAAGTAAGTTATTTCACGTGAAACATTATTTGCTGACCACATCTTGGTAGCCATCTAATTGATTTGCGTAACGAGCTAATTCAAATAAATAATCAGACAAACGATTCAAATACATCATGATTTCATCACTAACCTCTTGTTGGTTAATGCTTAGGTCAGCAACCTTTCTTTCCGCTAGATCGGAAGAGCACACGTCTGAACTCCAGTCACCAATGGAAAT
>CAMJXI010000100.1 GCA_946409675.1 uncultured Lactobacillus sp.
TTTCTCTTATCTCCCAGGAAGAAATAAATGGCTAGATGAGCGACTGATGCAGTTGCGAAAATCATCCCACCAGAAGTTAAAAATCCATCAATAAAGCCCATGAAGCCAAATGAACTAGTGGTACCTTCACCCATGAATTGATCAATGTATTGTGTACTGCTTCCAAGACCTGCCTTAGCAGCAAAAATCGTTGCTAACGAAATGAACACCGCATTAAGCAGTAAGCTCACAAGGCCAAAGTACTTGTTATAGCCGTGATTGATTTTAAATGGATGTTTTAATGAATCAACAAAGAAGGTCCAGTATCCAGCTGAAAATTGTTTCGTTGCTTCAACATTTGGATTTGGTTGGACTGGCTGTGTTGGCTCAGGATTTGGTTGTTGTTGTTGTGGCTGTGCATCTGGTTGAACTGGTTGTGCCTTTTCCTGAATAGGTTCTGGAATTGTCTCAACAACTTTCTCTGGTTCAGCGGCTTGTGCAGCAACAACCTCTTCTTTTGGTTCTTCTGTAAAACTATCAGCAATCCCCGTTAATTTTGCACCGAAATAGATACAAAATTTTGAATCAAGTGCATTCTCTTTCCCGTAATTTGGACATGTTTGCATATTTTTCCCCTCCAAAAAATAAATGTATACCTAGTAGATAATCAACGAATAATATTATCGTTCGATACCCCAAATTAAATACATTTTTAGAATAGCACCGATATTGTTAAATTACAATTAATAACTTGGTAAAACGATACACCACATACCCGAAAACACTTAATTTTAGCTAATAATTGCAAATAATTTTCATTTTTTATATTTCAGATTTGTGTTTTTGCTGTTTTTAAAGTCCTAAAATAACGATATCATTTCAAACCAATTTTATTTTTTTATCAGAAAAGCCTTTAAATAAAGATTTCTGCTCTTCAAATTCCCAGATTACACTTTGTGGTAATTGAAATAAAAATAATGATTGTTATACTGGAATTGATTTATGAACATATTAATTATTTTTGGGGGAAAATATTATGGATGAAAATAGTACACCAGACATGAACAACATGACACCGGATATGAATTCAGGTGGATCAAACAACAATCAGCCACCTCGACCAAAGAAAGAGCGAGATCCAAACGCCCCTACTTTTTCCGATAAATTCAAACAATTTAGTAATAAAATTGGCAAAAAAGGCTGGGCAATTATTGGAATCGTTGCTGTAGTCGTTATTGGCGTGGCGGTCTTTTTAAGCGTTCGAAAAGAGTCTGTTGTTAATCAGGCAGAGGTTAAGTTTACTGGTTACAATGGTGATGGCGTGGATAATATCTCGAACAGCTCAGAGATGGATAAGGCAACAATGGAAATTTTGGCAAAGAAAGCCGGCATTGATCTCTCGACTCTCACTAATCCTGATTGGTCTGATATTTCGAGCGAGAATATGAGTAAGGCAAAACTATTCTCAGATTGGGCAACGAACACTAAAGTCTCATTTGATAAGTCATCTCACCTTAGCAACGGAGACAAGGTTACCCTTTCAGTCAAAACCGGTGGTGATAAAACCAACCCAATTGCTGAAGGTTCAAAGACCTTTACGGTTTCTGGTTTGAAGAAAATTGCTAAAGTAAGTACCAAGAAAATATTGGATAAGTTTAAGGTTAAATTTATCGGTTTGAATACCCGTGGAATCGCAATGGTTACATCAAAATCAATCACCGATAACCTAACTCTTACAGTCAAGGACAACGGCAAGTTAACTAATGGCGACACAGTTTCTATTAAGTTGCCTGCCTCATTATTTGAAGCAGAAGGTAAAAAATACACTGGTTCGAGAACGCTTAAAGTAAAAGTTTCGGATCTTGAAGATGCAAGCAAGATTAGTAATCTAGCTGATGCAGAGGCTTTGTCCCTTACTGTCATGGAAGATATGCCAAGCTATAAAAAAGCGACATTGATGGGCCTCTATCTCATCCCATCGAATAGTAGTAATGATTACTCTTACTATGGCGATAGCGAATTTGATGACAATACTGAAGATGTTGTCTTAAATGATGAATCTGATGAGAACATCGAGCAAAACGAAGTAAGTCTGGTTGGAATCTACTCTGCTAGATATACATTCATGGATCCCGAGGACGAACCAGAATCAGCTAGAGTCCAAATTAATGATTTAAAATTGGAAGATGGAAAATTAAATATCGATGAAGTTGATACTGACGAATCAGGCGACAGACAAGCCGAATCCGAATCAGTCAAAACTCTCCAACATAATTATTCTGTCAAAGGAATTCAGTTGAAATAAAACAAATTTGAAACCAAATTAATAGAGCAAATTTCAAGTTTGCTCTATTTTTGTGTTCCTTGTAATTAGAAAAGACAAAAAGTAGACAAAAAAGCAACCTCGACTGAGGTTGCTTTTGCTTTGTAAAATTATTTACGGCGAGCTTCTTTGATACGAGCTGCTTTACCGTGTAATGCACGAAGATAGTAAAGTTTAGCACGACGAACTGCACCATGACGAATAACTTCGATTTGGGCAACACGTGGAGTGTTAACTGGGAAAGTACGTTCAACACCAACACCTGAACTGATCTTACGAACAGTATAACTTGCGCTGATACCAAAGCCTTTTCTCTTAATTACAACACCTTCGAACATTTGGATACGTTCGCGAGTTCCTTCGACAACACGTACGTGAACACGGATAGTGTCTCCAGCACGGAATTCAGGAACATCTGTTTTCAATTGACTTGCAGTCAATTCTTGCATCAATGGATTTTGACGACTCATAGTTTTTCTCCTTCTATCAATGCTCTTACACAATACCTTTGCCAGCGGAACATTGGTTATCGTGGCTTTGCCACAGTTAAGTATTATACCAAAATGGATTTACAAAGTAAAACCTATTCTGTCATTTCTCTTTTAATTTCGCGCAAAATCTTCTTTTGCTCGTTTGTTAATTCTTTTTGTTCTAACATATCTGGTCGGTGGACTAAGGTTTGTCTCAAAGACTCCTTCTCCCGCCATTCAGCAATCTTTTGATGGTTACCACTAATCAAGACGTCAGGAACTTTCTTGCCTTCAAATTCAGCCGGACGCGAGTATTGGGGATACTCTAACAAGCCATCGCTAAATGATTCGTCAGACGCACTCGTCTCATTGCCCAAAACTCCCGGAATCAAACGAGTTGTCGCATCAATCATCGCCATCGTAGGAATTTCACCACCAGTTAAGACGAAATCACCGATGGACACAGTATCAGTTGCTAGATCATAAACTCGTTGATCAAAGCCCTCATAGTGTCCGCAGATGAACGTTAAGTTCTCTTCTGTTGACCAACTTTGCGCCATCGCCTGGTTAAAAGTCTTCCCTTGCGGTGCCATGATAATAATCTTACCCGGCTTTTCAATCGACTTTAACGCAGAGGCCAGTGGTTGAATCTGCAAAACCATACCAGGTCCACCACCATAAGGATAATCATCGACACTATTTTGCTTGTTCTCGGCAAAATCCCGGAAATCAATCGTATTTAAGTCAACGATACCCTTCTCACGTGCCTTACCAACTAAAGACTCGTCTAAAGCATTAAACATTTTTGGAAAAAGGGTCAATACATTAATCTTCATCGCGCAGCCCCTCTAACAACTCAACTTTGACAATCTTGTTGTCTAAATCGATTTGTTTAACAACTTGTTTGATGAAAGGCAGCATGAAGGTCTTACCGTTTGGTTCTGCAACCACCCAGACGTCATTTGCGCCTGGTGACAAAATTTCAGTCACCTCACCGTAAACTTGACCCGATTCTTCATCTTCGACTTTTAGGCCAATGATATCGTGGTAGTAGTAGGTATTTTCTTCTAATTCGTGTAAGTCAGCTTCGTTCACGTAAAGCAGGTCACTCTTGTAAAGTTCTACGTCGTTGATATCTGCATATTCTTCAAACAGCACCAACAAAAAATTCTTTTGTTTGCGTACAGATTTGATATGAACCTTGATCATCTGACCAGCGTGCTTAATGAATAATTCCGCTTTTTTGACGAAACGCTTCTCCACGAAATCAGTGGTTGGAAAGACTTTAAGCTCCCCTTTTATGCCATGAGTATTCGCAATTTTACCGACATCATAGTAATTTGTCATTTGAACTCCTCTAAATAAACAATTCTAATAAAAAAGTTTGAAGCAAATGCTTCAAACCTTTAAATTATTTAGCTAATTTTGATTCGTGGAACTTCTTCATAATTCCAGCATTTGAAAGCAAGCTACGAACAGTATCAGAAGGTTGAGCACCGTTGTGCAACCATTCCATTACGCGTTCTTCTTCAATCTTAATTTCTTTAGGTGTTGAGAGTGGGTTGTAGTAACCTACTTCTTCAATAAAGCGACCATCACGGGGTGCACGTGAGTCAGCAACAACTAAGCGATAAAATGGGCGTTTCTTTGAACCCATACGGCGCATACGAATTTTAACTGCCATGGATAAATATCCTCCTAAATTTTTTTCAACTTCAATATAATATCACACAAAAATAGTAGTGTAAAGTCTTTTTACTTAACAGCACCAAAAAACTTTCAAAATACAGATCGGAAGAGCACACGTCTGAACTCCAGTCACCAATGGAAATC
>CAMJXI010000101.1 GCA_946409675.1 uncultured Lactobacillus sp.
CTCTCAAGGACGCACAGTCTCATTTAAGGACACAATCATTATCATGACTTCAAATGCCGGACAAGGCGTCAAAGAGGCCAATGTCGGCTTCTCTGCAACAATGAACGGTATTTCACACTCAATCATGAATAAGTTGACGGAATACTTCACTCCAGAATTCTTGAACCGTCTGGATGATATCGTTGAATTCAAGTCCTTAACTAAACCTGATTTGTTGAAGATTGTGGACTTGATGATTGCCGATACGAACGCCATGATTGCAGATCAAGACTTAACAATCCACGTTACTAATCCAGCTAAGGCTAAATTAGTCGACTTAGGATTTGATCCATCAATGGGTGCTCGCCCACTTCGTCGGACAATCCAAGAACAGATTGAAGATAAGGTTGCGGACTTCTATTTGGACAATCCAAAGGAACACCAACTCGAAACCAGAGTTGAAAATGGAGAAATCGTGATTACTGCTGCCAAAAGCAAACCAGAAGTTGCGACAGTAACGACGGATCCGACAACAAAGAATGATTCCGATAAATAATCGTGAATATTTTAACAAATCCAAAATCGAGAAAATTATTTCTCGATTTTTCTGTCTAAATCATATTAATAACACCTAAAAAAAGTTATACTAGAGCTAAAGAAATAGAAAAGGTTGTGATTAGGTATGCATTTAATTGACGTAACAAATTCTTACCGTAGGATGGTTGAAAATCAGCTATCCGGAACCGATGCACAATATATCAAGGTTTATTCACTAGGTAGCAACACTGTTATTTATAGTGAATCACGGCGCCAAATCAACGTCGTTATCTCAAATAAGGTTCGTAAAATTAAAGATATTGAGCAGGATTTTGTCATCGACAACTTCTTCAAGGATTATGATAAAGAAGACTTACAAGTTGATGTGACTGATAAACGACGGGTGATCGATATCAGTACAGCTAATAAACAATCCTAGCACCACAAATAAAAGCCGGAACTTTTTAAAAAGTTCCGGCTTTTTTGCTGTTATTTTTCGCTTATAGTTTTGCTGTGAGCTCAACATCAGGATACTTGTCGTTAAACCAGCGCATTGCAAAGGCATTTTCAAATAAGAATAAGGGATTTCCTTCGCGGTCCTTCACAAGTAAGTTCCGACTTGAGGACATCTTAGGATCAAGTTGAGCCGGATCAATCCAGCGTGCCACCCGCGCCCCAATTGGGTTCATGATGACTTCTGAATTATATTCGTTCAGCATCCGGTATTGGAATACTTCAAATTGCAGTTGACCAACCGCACCCAAGACGTAGTCCTCAGTTTGGTAGTTCCGGTAAAGTTGAATGGCACCTTCTTGAACCAGTTGTTGCATCCCTTTATGGAACGACTTTTGCTTCATCACGTTCTTAGGAGTAACTTGCATGAAGATTTCTGGGGTAAATTGGGGAAGTTGTTGATATTCAATCTTCTTCTTACCCGCGTAAATCGAATCCCCAATTTGGAAATTACCTGTATCGTAGAGACCCACAATATCGCCTGCTACGGCAGAACTAACTTGGACCCGTTCACTACTCATAAATTCCGTAGCGTTGTTTAAACGAATGGATTTGCCCGTTCTCGCAAGTGTTACGTCGATACCTTTCTCAAATTGGCCGGAACCAATTCGAACGAAAGCGATTCGGTCACGGTGAGCTGGGTTCATGTTTGCTTGAATTTTGAAGACGAAGCCGGAAAATTCTTCATTATCAGCGGCCAACGTCTCGTGGCTCTCTTCAGCCTCATTGATAATATGTTCACCTGGAGCTGGCGCAATTTTGACAAATTGTTCCAAGAAAGTTTCCACCCCAAAGTTAGTCAAGGCAGAGCCAAAGAAGACGGGAGTTTGGTCCCCGACCTTCACTTTTTCGAGATCAAAAGTATTACCGGCTTCTTGGAGCAGTTCAACTTCATCAAGAGTTTGGTCATAGATTGAGTCCTTTGTTAAAGGATTAGCATCAGGTAACTTGCCATCTTCATCCAAAGGCAAGAACTTGTCGCCTTCTGGTCGGTAGAGCTCGATCCGGTGGTTGTACATATCGTACAAGCCCTTCAAGCCTTTACCCATACCCATTGGCCAGTTCATTGCGACCCCTTCGATACCGAGCAAGTCTTCAAGTTCAGCAATCAAGTCGATTGGTTCACGACCATCACGATCAAGCTTGTTCATGAAGGTGAAAATTGGAATCCCACGCTTCTTAACAACCTTGAAAAGTTTCTTCGTTTGGGGTTCGATACCCTTAGCTGAATCAATTACCATGACGGCAGCGTCAACGGCCATCAAGGTCCGGTAGGTATCTTCAGAGAAGTCCTCATGTCCGGGAGTATCCAAAATGTTAATTCGTTTACCTTGGTATTCGAATTGCATTACGGAACTGGTAACTGAGATCCCACGCTTCTTTTCAATTTCCATCCAGTCACTGGTTGCGAAGTGGCCAGACTTCTTAGCCTTAACGGTTCCGGCCTCACGAATAACCCCACCAAAAAGGAGGAGTTGTTCTGTAATCGTCGTCTTACCTGCATCGGGGTGAGAAATAATCGCAAAAGTACGGCGTTTTTGTACTTCTTGTTTTAAATTGTCTGTCATTATTTTTCCTTATATAAAAACTATTTTTCTTAAAAATCACTAACTAACTTTAACATAATTTAGCCTATAAAAAAACAGCGACTTAGTCGTCACTGTCTTCGTTGATATCAGATTCCTTAGGAACATCGAGCGTTAAGGTTTCAAGTCTTGAGCCCTTAACTCGTCCAGTGGTTAACTTCTTGCCGTCAGCGAGTTTAATCGTCTGCTTAGCCGAGTTAGCCGGGATCATTCCTAGTTCTGTGATAGCAAAACCAGCAATCGTGTCTACGTCGCTCACATCAATGTCCGTTTCGAAGGCTTCGTTGAAGTCGTCGATTGGCATCTTACCAGCAACCACGAATTGGTGGTCATTAATCTTGGTGTATAAAACTTCTGAATGGTCTGATTCATCATCGATATCACCCACAATTTCTTCCAAAAGGTCTTCAATTGTAGCAATACCGACAACTCCACCATACTCATCAAGGAGAATCGCCATTTGCATTTGTGTTTTTTGCATTTCCATCAACAATTCATCAATCATAATCGTTTCTGGCACAAACAATGGATCAGCCATCGTATCTTCCAGTTTCAAGTTATCAAAACCAGTCTTACGGGCTGTACTCAAAATTGTCTTAATATGGATTACTCCGACAATTTTATCCTTATCACCCTCATAAACAGGGATTCGAGAATACGGTTGGTTCAAAATTGCATCGAGATTTTCTTGTTGATCATCTTCAATATCAATCATAAATGCATCGGTCCGGGGAACCATTACTTCACGCGCCATTTTGTCGTTAAAAGTAATAATCCCTTCCAGCATGTGGAATTCGTCCAGTCCAATTGCACCGTTTTTACGTGATGTCTCAATAATTGAGAGCATTTCTTCACGCGTAATCTTATCATCCTTTTGTGAGAAGTCGATTGGCGTTAACTTCATCAACAAAGTAGTTGATGCTGATAACAACCAGACGAACGGCCGCACAAACATTCCGACAATTCTTACCGTGCCGACAGTTCCTTTGGCCACAGCCTCGGGACGTGCCATCGCAATTTGTTTCGGATATAATTCACCCAAAACAAGTGATGCGTATGACAAGGCCAACGTGATAATAATAATTGATACTTCTTTAGCCCAGCTAGCATTACCAAAAAGTGGTTGAATTAAAACCGCCAAGTTGGTTGCTGCACTAGCAGATGATAAAAATCCGGCAAAAGTAATTGCTACTTGGATAGTAGCGAGATAGTTCGTAGATTCAGACTTCACGGCAAGTAAGGTCTTGGCTTTTTTATCGCCGCCTTCTGCCTGCGTTTCTAATCGATTTCGGTTAACAGAGACGATTGCCATCTCTGCTGCTGCAAAGAAGGCATTCACCAAAGTTAAAATTACGATTAATACTATTTGTCCACCTAACGAACTGGCCCCAGGGTCACCATTCATAAAGCTTATTCACTCTCCTCATAAATCAAAATTAAAAAACTAAATTACGAACATTATAGCATATAGATAATAACGAAAAAAGATACGACACTCTATATTTAAAAAAAACTCAAAAAATAGTACACTAAACTAAAGCTTAAAAATAATTTGGAAGGAAATCCTATGAAAACAAGTAAAGTTAATTCAGTATTTCTTTTTTTGTTAGTAATTCCCTATCTCTGCACGCTTGCCCTAATCGGAATTGCCTTCAACGCCTTAGTGTTACATTCAGCTAGTCTTTGGCGAACCGTTATCGGAGCACTCGTTGGTGCCATGATCATGTTTGCCATCAAAGGGACAGTTCAACGTCCACTTGATCTCGTATCTGATCAAGTTAACAGCAAGGTCTTCAAGCAATTCTTACGGTTCTTTAGTGTTCGTCGCCGTAAATTCTTACAACTAGCAAACTTCGTCCTCGACTTCGCCTTGTGCGGCATCTCAACTTATCTCGTCCGCCAAGTCTTAACTATCCAACAAATCGTCGGTAACTCGATTGGTTATGTGTTGGTCGTGATGTTGATTTCAACTGCGATTGGCGCATA
>CAMJXI010000102.1 GCA_946409675.1 uncultured Lactobacillus sp.
GATTTCCATTGGTGACTGGAGTTCAGACGTGTGCTCTTCCGATCTGTTAGAGGTGCAACCCGTTGGCAAAAAAGTGATGGATGTCCATGCGTTCCTAAACGGACGCGCTAAAGAATTAGAACTAGGCGAAAAGGTTGTGACTAATGACTAGACCCCATAATGCTCCCGAAAGCGCACGAAGCGTTGCCCTCGATACTTTAATCAAGGTCTTAAAAGAGAAGAGCTACTCGAACATTCAACTTAACCGTGCATTAAAAAATAGCGACTTAAGCGACCGTGACAAACATCTGGCTACCCAGATTGTCTACGGCACAATTCAATACAAGTTATTTTTGGAATACCAAATTGAGGGGATGCTGAAGAGTAAGCCCAAGGAAGATTTCGTGATTCCTTTACTTTTGTTGTCCATTTATCAGATGGACTTCTTGGATAAGGTGCCAACGCACGCGATTATTAACGAAGCAAACGAGTTAGCCAAGCAATATTCCCGCGGAGGCTCGTACAAGTTAATCAATGCCATCTTGCGAGATGTCGACCGTAGTGAAATGAAGCTACCCGATGCCAAAAACGAAGTAGAATACCTGAGCATCAAAGAGAGTATGCCCGTTTGGCTGGTCGAATACCTCATCAAGAATTTTAGGATTGAAAAAGCCAAGGATATGCTTGCTAGTTTTAATACGGTGCCACATAACAGTATTCGCATCAATCAAGCACTAACTAACGTCCCAGATGTCGTTGAAGAACTAGAGGGCGAAGGTTTTGAAACAGAAATTTCTAAAGTCACACCAAACAATATTGTGGTCAATCATGGGGGAGTCGTTGAGACTCATCTCTTCCAAGACGGTTACATCACGATACAAGACGAGTCTGCCAGTTTAGCGGTCGAAGCCTTGAAGGTGGAACCAGACGACTATGTCTTAGACGGTTGTAGTGCACCTGGTGGTAAAACCATCCAGATTGCGGAGACTTTAAAACAAGGCACCGGACACGTGGTCGCCTTAGATATTCACGCCAAAAAGCTCAAGTTGGTTTTGGAAAATGCCGAGCGAATGCAAGTGGCTGAACAGATCGAAGTAAAGGAACTTGATGCCCGCAAAAGTTCGTCGTATTTTTCTGCGGGAAAATTTGATAAAATACTGATAGACGCACCATGTTCTGGATTGGGTTTATTAAGAAGAAAACCCGAAATCCGTTATGAAAAATCCTACCAAGATGTCTTGAATCTCGCAAAAATTCAATTGGCTATCCTGAGTGATGTAGCTCCACTATTGAAACCAAATGGTCGCCTAGTCTACAGTACGTGCACGATAACGCTAGAAGAGAACGAACTGGTTTTAGCAAAATTCTTAGAGTCGTTTCCACAGTTTGAAGTGGAAAAAATCAGGTTAGATAATGTTTTTGGGGATGAAACTGGACTGCGTATTAGTCCGGAAGATTATCAAAGCGACGGATTTTACATCACGAGCTTAAGATTACGAGGTTAAAATTTTTGATAAAAACAGCTTATGCGTCAAATATTGGCCGCGTGCGCAAGACAAATCAAGATTTTGTACAAGTATTTAAGAACAAAAAAGATGTCGAAATGGCGATTGTGGCTGATGGCATGGGAGGACACCTCGGTGGAGATGTCGCTTCTAGCATGGCAGTCCAACACTTAGGTCATTCTTTTGTCGGTACGGATTTTGATGAGGCTGCTAAAGCACGGGTTTGGATCAAGATGCAACTCAGCCTAGAAAACGAAACGATTCTCAAAACGAGTGAACGCTTTGCCGATTTACACGGCATGGGGACCACCGTCGTTTTAGCCTTAACTTTTGTCAACCAAGTACTAGTCGTGCATCTAGGGGACTCGCGGGGCTATCTCTTCCGCAACAACAAGCTGCGCCAGTTGACGTCTGATCACTCATTGGTTAACGAATTACTCAAGAGTAAGCAAATTACGAAAGAACAAGCAGAACATCACCCACAAAAAAACGTAATTACAGAAACGCTGGGGGTCTCTGACCACATCAACCCAGAGTATACGGACGTTTTTCAAGAACCCGGGGACATCATCATGCTTTGTTCTGATGGCTTGACTAATTCTTTAACTGACGTGCAGATTTTAACAATTTTGTTGAGTGAACAGGACTTACAAGCTAAGTGTGATCAACTCATCAAAGAAGCAAACAAATTTGGTGGCCAAGATAACATCACTGTTTGTTTAGTGGACTATGAAAAGGGAGGTGAGCAGATTGATTGATCGGGGATTTTTATTAGCAGATCGTTACAAAATTTTAGATACACTAGGCGAAGGCGGAATGGCCAATGTCTATTTAGCTGAGGATATTATTTTACAACGCAAGGTCGCCGTGAAAGTCTTACGGATGGATTTGCAAAACGATCCAAAAACTGTTCACCGTTTTCAAAGAGAAGCCCTAGCTACGAGCGAGCTTTCGCACCCAAACATTGTCAGCATCTTAGATGTCGGCACCGAAAAAGGGATGCAATACTTGGTCATGGAATACGTTGATGGACCAAACCTCAAGGAATACATTCATGATCATTATCCACTCTCACTAAACCGCGTGCTCGACATCATGGACCATATTTTGTCAGCGGTAACTTTGGCGCACCAACACAACGTGATTCACCGGGATTTAAAACCGCAAAATATTTTGATGGACCCAAACGGTAACATTAAGATTGCGGACTTTGGGATTGCTGTGGCTTTAAGCCAACAATCAATCACCCAAACTAACTCGTTACTGGGATCGGTTCATTACATGAGCCCAGAACAAGCCCGCGGATCTATGGCGACACGCCAATCAGATATTTACTCACTCGGGATAATCCTCTATGAAATGATTACCGGGAACGTGCCTTTTGGCGGCGAAACTGCTGTTTCGATTGCCTTGAAGCATTTCCAAGAAAACATTCCTTCAATTAGAAAACAACACCCAGAAGTCCCTCAACCACTCGAAAACGTGGTCTTGAAGGCTACCTCTAAAGATCCCCGCGATCGTTACGAAACGGTTGCCGAAATGCAAGACGACTTGGATACTTCACTGGACTATGAACGTTCACATGAACCTTTATTTGTTCCCCTTCATAATGCCCAACTAGAAGAAACGATTATTTTGCCGGACATGGCGGGTGAAGTAACTGAGACCAAGGAAGAACCAACTAACTCTGATAACGAGAAAACGAAGAGCAAAAAAGGCAAGCTGTTGGCGAGTATTAAGAAACACCAATTCTGGTGGATTTTTGCCGCAATTGCAGCCCTAATCGTCATTTTTACACTGATTTTTGCCCTCAATAAAAACGGCGAGGTTCATGTTCCCGACGTCACCAATATGACCGAGGTTGAGGCGAAAGCCGCGCTTGAAAAGGCAAACCTTGAAGTCGGAGATATCGACCGCCAACCAAGTAACACCGTGGTTAAAGGTAACGTCATCCGGACGATTCCTGAAAAGAACATGGCCGTTAAATCTGGTGCCGAAATTGGTATGGTCATTTCTAGTGGCCCAGGACTCCAAAAAGTGCCCGATGTCACTGGCCAAAGCTATACTAAGGCTAAGGCGCAACTAGAAAAACTCGGCTTTACTGTTACCAAGGAAACTGTCGCAGATGATGCTCCTAAGAACGAAGTCCTCAGACAAAGCGTTTCCGAGGGTGAGAAGGTTGATCCTGCTACCACGACCATTACTTTGACGGTTAGTGCCGGCAAGGAAAAGGTTAAACTCATTACGCTTCGTGATTTGAGTGGTTACACCCTTAAGAGTGCCCAAGACTATCTCAAGGAAAATGGCTTAACTTTACAATCGACCGAAGAATTCTCTGACACGGTCACAAAGGGCCAGATTATCTCACAAAACCCTGTGAGCGGCTCGCAAGTCGCACCAGGCTCGATGGTTTCAGTTGTCATCTCAAAGGGAGCCAATAACGTTGTTACCCGTTCGTACAATCTGACTTATAACGAAGATAACGACACAAACGGACAAGGTAACCACATCGTGATTTACCTGAAAGACGACACTCATAGCATTGCAACTGTCTACAAAGATATGTATATCAAAGCCGACTCGAGCGTTAACGTCACGTTGACCTTGAACGACGGTGCTGGCCAAATTAAGATTGTCCAAGACGGACAAAGTGTAGTCGATGAAAGTGTTGAGCAATAGATGAAAACAGTTAAACAAGGCACCATTATCAGTTCAATCGCTGGTTTTTATGATGTTGAAACAACTGCTGGTCTGTTTAGAACTAGAGCCCGCGGTGTCTTTCGCAAACAAAAAGTGAAACCAGTCGTCGGCGATTTCGTCGAAATCGAGTTAGGCAGTGAGGATAAAAATTCTGACGATACTAACTATCTCGTGAAGATTTTGCCCAGACATAACTTCTTGAAACGGCCGTTACTCGCTAACGTGTCCGATATCGTCTTAGTTGTGACGGCTACCGAACCAGAATTCTCTTTGAATCTCTTGGATCGGTTCCTGATTTTCTTTGAGAGCGAAGGGATTGACGTTAATCTCTACCTTTCTAAACAAGACTTGGTTGACGAAGCTGTTTTGGCCAAGATCAACGAACAGTTGGCCTACTACCAGAAGATTG
>CAMJXI010000103.1 GCA_946409675.1 uncultured Lactobacillus sp.
GGAATATCTTGAAGGAAGTTAAAGATGCGTTGACGATTCCGTTTATTGGTAACGGTGATGTCTGCACGCCACAAGATGCCAAAAGAATGCTTGATGAAGTTGGGGCTGACGCTGTGATGGTCGGTCGTGCTGCATTAGGTAATCCGTGGATTATCAAAGATATGGAATACTACTTGCGGACCGGCGAACTTTTGCCAGAACAAACACCGCGTGAAAAAGTAGCAACTGCGAAAGAACAATTACACCGCTTAGTCGAATTAAAAGGGGAAAAGATTGCTGTTCCCGAATTTAGACGCCAAGCTGCATATTATTTAAAAGGAGTTCCCCGCTCAGCGAAGACTCGTGCTAAAATAAATGAAGTGTGGACTAAACAAGAAGTTTACGATTTACTCGACAATTTTGTTGAGACCTA
Source organism: uncultured Lactobacillus sp. (assembly GCA_946409675.1). GTDB lineage: Bacteria > Bacillota > Bacilli > Lactobacillales > Lactobacillaceae > Amylolactobacillus. The sequence goes on from CAMJXI010000103.1 coordinate 413, forward strand.
TGAGGCAAAAGAGCTCGAGAAGCTTAATAAACAGGAGGCTATGTAGTGGCTAATCAAAACAAAGATCACGAGATGAACGATCAATTACGCGTTCGCCGCGAAAAGATGGAAGAATTAAGGGAACAAGGAATTGATCCTTTTGGTAAACGGTTTGACCGGACTGACCTCGCTAAAGATATCCATACTAAATATGATCAAGAAGAAAAAGATCAATTAGAAGAAGATACACCAACTGCAACTATCGCTGGTCGGATGATGACTAAACGTGGTAAAGGTAAAGTTGGGTTCGCGGATATTCGTGATCGTTCAGGCAAAATTCAAATTTATGTTCGTAAAGACGTTGTCGGTGAAGAAAATTACAAGATTTTCAAACGGGCAGACTTAGGTGACTTCCTTGGTATCGAAGGGGAAGTTATGAAAACGGACATGGGTGAATTGACCGTTAAGGCTACTCACGTGACCTTTTTGACGAAAGCACTACGTCCCTTACCTGATAAATATCATGGTTTAAGCAATGTTGAACAAATCTACCGTCAACGTTATTTGGATTTGATTTCAAACGAAGACAGTTTCAACCGCTTCAAGTTACGTTCAAAGATTATCAGTGCTGTTCGTAGTTACTTAGATGACCACGACTTTACTGAAGTAGAAACACCTGTCTTGCATGCCCAAGCCGGTGGTGCTTCTGCTCGTCCATTTACCACGCACCATAACGCACTCGACATCGACCTTTACTTGCGTATTGCGCTCGAATTACACCTTAAACGTTTGATTGTTGGTGGGATGGAACGTGTTTATGAAATTGGCCGTGTCTTCAGAAATGAAGGAATCGACACTAAACATAACCCAGAATTTACGATGCTTGAAACTTATGCTGCTTACTTTGACTTCAAAGACGTGATGGATGAAACCGAAGGTATCTTCCGTTATGTAGCAGAATCTGTTTTTGATCAAGAAATCTTCGAATATCAAGAACAACAAATCAACTTAGGCAAGCCTTTTGGTCGCATTCACATGGTTGATGCAATCAAGAACGAGACTGGCATTGATTTCTGGCAAGAAAAGACTTTGGAAGAAGCACGTAAGCTTGCTGACGACAAAGGTGTGCACTATGAAGAATATTGGACTGTGGGCCACATCATTAACGCCTTCTTTGAAGAATTCGTTGAAGATACATTAGTTCAACCAACATTCGTTTATGGTCACCCAATCGAAGTTTCTCCACTTGCTAAGAAGAGTGAGAAGGATCCTCGTTTCACTGACCGTTTCGAATTATTCATTACCGGTAACGAATTTGCGAATGCCTTTACTGAATTGAATGATCCAATCGACCAACGTGCTCGTTTTGAAGCACAAGCTGCAGAACGCGCTGCTGGTAATGACGAAGCTGAAGGTATCGATGAAGATTACATCGAAGCTTTGGAATACGGCATGCCACCTACTGGTGGACTTGGAATCGGGATTGACCGTTTAGTAATGTTCTTTACTAATTCTGATTCAATTCGTGACGTGTTGTTGTTCCCAACTATGCGTCCTAACGACAAAAAGAAGAAATAATACTAGTTCTTTAAAAAAGAGCAAAATAAATTAAGTTAATTAATGAAATTTTTGAAATAATCCTTTATTATCAAGGTAATTAATGATAAAATTTTATTCATGCGGAAGTAGTTCAGTGGTAGAACATCAGCTTGCCATGCTGGGGGTCGCGGGTTCGAATCCCGTCTTCCGCTTTAAATTTTAAACCATCATCTGATTTTGTCGGATGGTGGTTTTTTTTGCGGTAAAATTCAGTATAATGATGGTGTTAGAACTAGACAATTAAGAGGGATGCCATGTCATTTACAATTATTCGTCAAGATATTACGACAGTTAAGGTTGATGCAATCGTTAACGCGGCTGACAGAAGCCTTTCTATCGGAGGTGGAGTTAGCGGAGCAATCTTTCAAGCTGCCGGTGCTAAAGAATTGGAAGAAGCGAGTCGCCCATTTGCCCCAATTGAGACCGGTGAAGCTGTGCTGTTGCCCGGCTTCAACCTACCAGCTAAATACGTCATTCAAACAGCAGGACCGATTTATCGCGACCACAGCAAAAGTGAAAACAAGCGACTTTTGACCAAAGCATACGAAAGTTCGTTAAATCTCGCGGTTGACCATAAATTGCATTCTGTGTCCTTTCCACTGATTTCCGGGGGAATTTACGGTTATCCGCTCAAAGAAGCCTTAGCGATTGCTGTCGCAACAATTAAGCGGTTTTTGGTGGACCACGAGCTTAAAGTTGTTCTGGTCATCTTTGACAAGAGCTTTTATTCAATCGACCAAGATTTGGTCAAGGGCGTGGATGCTTACTTGGCAGACATTTACGTTGATAAAGATTCTAAGTGGCTACGGCTTGAGGCACCTTATGTTCAAGGCTACCCGGAGGAAATGGCCAAACAAAGTATTGAGAATTCGCCACTATCTGACTTGGTCGGTAATTTAGACGAACCTTTCAGCGAAACCATTTTAAAGTTAATCGACGCAAAAGGCCTAACCGATGTTGAAGTCTACAAACACGCCAACCTTAGTCGCAAACTCTTCTCTAAAATCCGCGCGGGTCATGGCTACATGCCAAGCAAAAAAACCGCTATTGCTCTAGCAATCGGCTTAAAACTCGATTTGGCAGAGACCGATGACTTGTTGGAACGGGCAGGCTTTACGTTAAGCCACGCAGTGAAGTTTGATGTGATTATCGAATACTTCATTGTTCAAAAAAACTATGATGTCTTCGAGATTAATCAGGTGCTCTTCCAGTACGACCAACCACTTCTATAATTATTTCTGATCACGGACAATGTCGCTTCATACGCGACCAAATTGGACCGTGATTTTTGTATCCTAAACTTGTAAAGCAGATTAGAGCTTAGTTTAGGAGGAATAATCATGCCAAACAATTTTCAAAGAAAACCCACTGGGACTGAATTAGTCTTTATCCTGGATAAGAGTGGCTCGATGAGCGGACTCGAGTCCGACACAATTGGTGGCTTTAACTCAATGCTCAACCAACAAAAGAAACTGGCAGGTAAGTGCCGCGTTACGACAGTTTTGTTCAACGAACGAATGGAACTCTTGCACGACCGGATTGATCTGGAAGCACTTAGTCCCTTAACCGAGGAGCAATATGTAGCGGGTGGAATGACCGCCCTCAACGACGCCGTCGGCCGAACCATCAAGAAAATCATTAACGTCCAAAAGCAAACCAATGAAGCCTATCAAGCCGACAGAGTTTTGTTTGTCATTATTACGGATGGCTATGAGAATTCGAGTAGGGAATACACCGACAGCCATATTCGTAATCTGATTAAAAAAGTACAACGGGAATACGAGTGGGAGGTTATTTTCTTGGGTGCCAATATGGATGCTAACGAGGTGGCTGACAACCTTGGAATCAATGAAGATTACGCTGTTGATTATCTGGCAGATGAAGAGGGCACCAAGTTTAATTTTGAGACGATGAATAAGGCGGTCGAGAAGGTACGGTCTGGTGTAACGCTTGACGCAGCAGATTTCTTAGATATCAAGGAAGATGTGAAAAAGAGAAGTCAAAAAAAGTAGAATCCGGCTGGATTCTACTTTTGTCTATTCTCGTTAATATGTAATCTTTAATCTATTCTAGCAAATTATTTTGCGTCGTTAACTTGTTGTTCTGTAATGCCAAGAGCCTTCATCATTGTCTTGTTCATGATGACATCGATGTCTTTAGGTTGTTCAACAGCTAAATCCTTAACTTTTTTGCCTTTAAGAATCTTGATGGCCATCTTTGCAGTTTGGTGACCAAGCTTGTTGTAGTCAAGTCCACGGTTAGCAACACCACCATCCAAGACCATCGTTGATGCACCAGGAATAACTGGAACTTTAGTTTCTTTAGAAATCTTACCAACAGTAGCCATTGCAGCAGCCATCGTGTTATCAGTTGGGAGGTAGATTGCGTCTACTTTCTTAGCCATTGAGCGGGTTGCTTGTTCAACGTCATTAGTTGAAGCAACAGTCAATTTTTCAACCTTGATGCCTTTAGCCTTTAATTCTTTTTCAGCTTGTTTAACTTGGATCAAAGAGTTCTGTTCTGAAGCGTTGTAGATAATCCCAACCGTTTTAGCTTTTGGCAAAAGTTTATGGAGGAAGTCGATTTGGATGTTCATATCAAC
>CAMJXI010000104.1 GCA_946409675.1 uncultured Lactobacillus sp.
AAGGCGTAATGTTGGCCGGAAACACTGAAAACCTGTTTTCGGTGAGCGGTAGTTTTGAATTTCGTATCAAGCAAATTGACTTGATCAAGTACCGTACGGGCATAGTTAATGAAGGAACGTCCCTCTTCAGTTAAGGTCATACCGACTTTGCTACGGTAGAACAGTTGGATTTTGTATTCATTTTCCAGTTCTTTAATCGCTTGCGTCAAACTAGGTTGCGAGATGAAAAGTTGTCTGGCGGCCTCGTTCATCGAACCCGTCTCGGCAATTTTCTCTAAGTATTGTAATTGTTGAATGCGCATCAAGTAACCTCCAGCAAAATAGTAAAGTTGTTTAATAGGTAGAACCTATTGTACTACAAAACTATTTACAATTATCTATTAAATTTAGAAATTGCTATGATAAAAACATTAAAAATTCGGAGGCATTAACAAATGACAAAATCAAAATTTCAAATCGTGGGTTCATTACTCAGACCTGCTGACCTATTAGACTACAAACGCAAGATTGAAGTAAGAGACGATATTACTTATCCTTTCTACAACGACTTCCCTGGCTATCAAGAAGTCGAAACCAACGACATCAAACAAGTCGTTCAAGAAGAAATTGCTCACGGCATCGACGTCTTAACAGATGGTGAATATTCTAAATCTCTTTGGCACCTCGATTTTCTTTGGGGCTTTAGTGGAATTAGACGCTTTATCTCAGATCATGGTTACAACTTCAAGGACCACGATGGTGGCGAATTTGAAACCAGAAAAGATATCGGGATTGAAATCACGGGTCCTCTTTCAGGCAAAAACCATCACTTTATCGATGTATTCAACGAATTAAAAGCCCAAGCTGGTGAAAACGACGTGAAGTTAACTGTTTGGGGCGCAGCTCATGCCTACACAGAACTCTACTTCTTCAACCATTCATATGGTGAAAATGAAGTTTACAAGACAAAAGAAGAATTGCGGACTGGCTTAATCGGGGCTTACAAGGACTTCTTGACTGAATACGCTGCTGCCGGTGGCAAAATTATCCAATTTGACGACTGTCTTTGGGAATTATTCGACGAAACAAACCCAGATAGCTTCTTTAAGGCCAGCAACATCGACTTACCTGCCCTAGCTGACGAATTTGTCAGCGTTAATAATGAAGTGGCTGATTTTGCTCACGGCTTAGGCTTAAAAGTTTGGGCACATAATTGCCGAGGAAATTATCAATCTCGTCACGCTTCTGGTGGTACTTACTCTGCGATTGCCGAGAAGTTTTTGGCCAACCATCACTATGATCGTTTCTTCTTGGAATGGGATGACAGCCGCGCCGGGGACCTCTCAGCACTTGCAGCTTTAAAGGACAACCAAAAAGTTGAAGTTGTCTTAGGCTTACTTTCAAGTAAGACAGCAACGCTTGACGATGAAGAAAAAGTGATTAAATCACTCGACCAAGCAAGCCAATATATTTCAAAAGACCGCCTCTTCTTATCTCATCAATGTGGCTTTGCCTCATGTGATGAAGGAAATGAATTAACGATTGCTGAACAATGGGCAAAAATTGATCAAGGCCAACGAATTGCACAAAACTACTTCTCTACTGTAGAAGCCTAAAAAAAATACTCAGCCGACGGGCTGAGTATTTTTGTGTGGATTGCAACTGATTTAACTAAACTTCCATCAACACAAAATAATTATCTTCTGGATCATGGAAGTTAAAGGTCCGGTGGCCGTTAATTATCTCAACTTGAACGGCTTGATTGAGCGCGTACTCGATTCCATCAAAGTTGGTGGTCGAAAGAACTAATGAAGGCTTATTGTCTAAGACCTCTGGTGAATACTTAGCAATGAATGCTTTACTGAAAAACGAGAACTCTAAGTTCTCGGTCACCTTTAACACTAAGTTGGTGGAACCGTCCTCTAACTTATTCGTTTCTATGATTGTGGCATTGAAATAATCCTGCCAAAAATCTGCAACCTTTTGGACATCGTCCACGTACATCATGATTCTTACTGAATTAATCATTTTCTACCTCCACTTTTTTCTAAATTGTAACATGGAAACGTATTCAAAAACTTTTTGCTTACGAAGAAAATTTTAATGTGCTAATGTAATAACTTGGACGTGCGTATAATAGATCAGCATGGGAAAGCTTACAATTTCCCCGTGCTGATTTATTTTTTACCACGAATATTAGAAGGTAGGTTTTATTTTGAAATTTGTCCAACGTTTACCACAAAACGATAAAGAATCAGCACTATTTATGTTAATCGTTTCATTTATCTCGGTTAACATCATCGCACCAACTATCACAGGATTTGAGATTGGCTTCTCAGTCGAGCACTGGCTAGCCGTTGATCGTGAAATAATCTTTATGTGGCCCACAGTCATTGTCATCGTGCTTTTGACAAGTAAAGCAGGAGACTTTTTAGCAAGCAAAATCCTTGGTGACGGAGAAAACAACTTCGAAGCGGCCATGGTCATCACTGCTATGTGCCACGTTTTCTTGATCTCAATCATCATGTCAGTTGTCGGAGCTTGGCTTGGAACAGGTCACATCAGCATGGAACCAATCACTGGTTTCTTCTATAACTGGCCTCGCAACTTTACCATCGCTTTGTTTACCGAAACGGTAGTTGCACAACCTATCGCAAGAAGTGTCATGAGTCTCATTCACTCAAGAAGTAATGAGACAGTCGCAGCAACAGACTAAGCTTTAAATTTTTAATGTTTTTAGATACGACTAAGAACAAGAATATTATTGAACAGATTTAATCCTCAAACACACACTTAAAAGACTTTTGGAGAGAGACCAAAAGTCTTTTTTTAGTGCATTGACATCAGGTAAGATGATTACTACAATTAAAAGCAATTCACTAATAATTTTTTAATAATTTATTTAGAAAGGCTTGTTTAATGAATGAAATTTTAGATGCAAAAACTGGCCTTAAAGAAGCCCTCCCTACCGTTTTCGGCTACATTGGTATCGGCATCGCTTTTGGTGTGATTGGACACGCTAGCGGCTTTAGCACGTTAATGGTGGTCTTAATGTCGGTTATTATCTATGCCGGATCGGCTCAATTTACCACAGTTAGTATGTTAGCAGCAGCCAATCCGATTGCGTCCATTGTTTTAGCGACTTTCTTAGTTAACTCGCGGATGATTCTGATGAGTACGACGATTGCCCCCTTCTTCAAGAAAGATTCGACGGTCAAAAATGTCACCATTGGGACACTCTTAACCGACGAGAGCTTTGCGCTTGGGATGAACAAGTTGAATTATACCAAGAGTAAATTGTCGTTTAGTTGGTTCAACGCCGTTAACTTGGTGGCCTATTTAACTTGGATTTTTGCGACCTTAATCGGTGCGGGCTTAGGAAACTTCGTTTCTGACCCCAAGCAACTAGGTCTCGATTTTGCCATCGTTGCGATGTTTATGGGTTTGCTTTATTTACAAGTCATTAGTGATCACTCCTTGAAGTTGACCCTCCAGTTAACCGTGGTTGCTTTAACAATTGTACTGACCTTCATTAGTATGATCATCTTACCTAAAAACCTCGTGATTATTGTGGTTACTCTGGTTGGTTGTGGATTGGGGGTCGTGTTGAAAAATGCCTTCTTCAAATGAAATCTTATTAACTATTGTGCTCTGTGGCGTAGTCACCTGGTTGTCACGGGTGATCCCGTTTGTACTATTAAAGTACGTTAAATTGTCCAAGGGCGTGATTGAATTCTTATCTTTTGTCCCAATCGTGATTATGACAACGCTTTGGTTCAGCAATCTTTTTACGGTCAACACTGGACACTTGCCAACACTCAACTTGGCATATGCAATTGCCACCCTACCAACGTTCTTAGTAGCCGTAATTACAAAGAACTTATTAGCAATTGTTGCTATCGGAATTGTGTCGTTAGCAGTCTTGCGGGCTATGGGAATGGCTTAGGCAAAAAAATAAACCTCAACTTTTAAAGTTGGGGTTTTATTTTGTCTAATTTAAATTATTTCTCTTCTTGTGTTTTCGTCTTAGTCAACAAGTTACTTACTAAGATTGCAACGCCAAGAACAAGGAGGAACATGAACGCATATTGTGAACCTTGTCTGGTTCCAGCTGCTCCGGGGTTGCCCAAGACAACAGACGCAATAATCGCTGATGAGATACTGGTCCCAATTGAGCCAGCGTATTGTTGCATCATTGAAAATAGTGAGTTTTGGTCGGCTTTATTAGATCCATGAACTTGTAAACTGCCATCGGAAACTGCGGGAACAAAGCCAGAGTTGAATCCAATTCGCAGAATGACGTAGAGAATGGCAACTGTCGTGATGCTGAGACTGTTGGTGAATACTGAGAAAAGTGCTAACGAGATAATGACCATAATTGCACTAAAAGTTAAAGGAATTCTTGGTCCAACTTCATCGTAGACTTTCCCAGCGATTGGAGCAGTCACCGCACCAACTAAGGCACCAGGTAAAAGCATCAATCCAGCTTGCATGACTGTGGCACCAAGAGATCGGAAGAGCGTCGTGTAGGGAAAGAGTGTAGATCTCGGTGG
>CAMJXI010000105.1 GCA_946409675.1 uncultured Lactobacillus sp.
GCTTATTTTGTAACCTTATTCCTTATCCTTACGACGTCTTGTTGCAAAGAGAATCAACGAGCCCGCAAGCAGGGTTGAGACAATCCCAAGGAAATTCAAGGCTGTTCCGTCTTCTTCACCAGTTTGTGGCAAAGTAGATTGAGAATTTGAATTGCTGAGGTTGGTCAATTTCTTAGAAGAGTCTAAATCGGATTCTTCTGTTATTTCAGGGTCTTCACTGGCGATTTCGTGGTCGTCGACACCAGGGATGCCGGTGCTGACATCATGTTCATCGGTTTCAGGAGTCTCGGTTTCAGGAAGAATCACAATATTGTGTTCTACCTTAATAACGATGTCTTCGTCTCCGGTTCCAAAGGTGCCAGTTGGGTCACCAACAAAGTGGTAACCGTCGGGTGGCATGATTTTGGTGAAATCGATTGGGTCGCCAGTTTTACCTGTGATTGACTTAGTTCCCCCAGAAATTGGGTTTCCATCTTCGGTAAACACAACGTTGTGTGCGTTTGTGTTTGCCAAGTAAGGGACATTCAAGTCTGTCAAAGCAGTTGGAACATTTTTGGTTGAAAGATTGATTTCTCCTGCCAAAACATTTTTAACAACAGGAGTGTAACCTGGAACATCTGGACTCGTGATTGCATTAACGTTGCCTGAAGCTACGGACCAATTAGAGTAAGTAACTACCTTGGTTGCTTCATTGTAGTCGGCCTCACGTGTTAAAGTAACAGTTTGGTCAACCTTGGTTGGAGCCGTTACACCATTTGGAACAGTGTAGGTGATAGTTCTAGTTAAAGTTGTTGTTAAATCGGTGGTAGTAGCTCCGGTTGTCGCAGTTTTTGGATCGTTAATCGTAACGTGATCAACGTTTGGTGCAACAAGAATGTTAATGTCACTCGCGTCAGTGCTAAACGTACCAGTTGGAGTACCTAAGAAGTGATAACCATCTGGTGGGGTAACTTGAGTAAAATCAATTGAATCACCGGTTTTACCAGAAATATTGGTCGTTCCGCCAGGCACAGTGTTTTCTTTATATTTGAAAACAATATTGTGCGTGTTCGTATTGGCCAAGTAAGGAACGTTTAGGTTGGTTAATGGTACAGGAACTATCTTGCTAGAAAAATCGATATTGCCAGCTAGCACAGTCTTGATGACTGGTGTGTAACCAGGAACGTCTGGACTACTGATGGCATCTACGTTACCTGAAGCGACCTTCCAATTTGAGTAAGTGACCACTTTAGTTGCTTCGTTGTAGTCGGATTCACGGGTTAAGGTGATTGTCTGGGTGACTGAAGCAGGTGCAGTTACGCCGTTTGATACGGTGTAAGTGATAGTTCTGGTTAACGTTGTTGTTAACGCACTATCGTCAACACCAGTAACCGATGTATCAGTATCGTTGGTCTTCAAATGATCAACGGTTGGAGCAACAAGAATTATAATATCACTGGAGTCAGTACTGAATGTACCAGTTGGAGTGCCCAAGTTGCTGTATTACTTAAACCAGACCAATCTGGATCTTTGCTGGCTTCGGTCCAAGTTGCAATGGCATCCTGCAGTACTTCGATAAATTTATTTGTTTGATCAATATAGTTGGCTTTGGCAATCTCCTTCAATTTCCCTTGCGTCTGAATATTAAATGCATCTTCATCAAAGGCTATACCAGCTTCAGAGTATATCTGTTTGACCGTGGAAGTGAGATTGGTAAGCTGAGTCTGAATATTTCCAATTAAATTTGCATCCGCTTTTTGGCTGACAGAGGAAATCATTTTGCTTAGTCCATTACCATAACCCCATAATTCCGTAGATGCTGTACCTGAAGCGTCTATCGACTGAGCTCGAATAGTGTTTCCGTCATCGTCTATTGTTGAAAGAACAGTATCGGCAACTGTTTTTAAATATAGAAGAGCAGTTGAGGTCTTTGCCAAAGTATCGACAGACCCCATTTCTGGGATAATGTCATCTTCGTATGTAATCATCCCGTCATAATTACGGTCTATATATTCGACGCCATAGATTGTGGCAGATACTTTTCCTGCCGAATTAAGGCCGGAAGAAACGACAACTGGCGTTTGAACATTTTGTTGGGCAACCGTGTCCATGGTTGTTTTAAGCTTTGCCAAATCGGCAGTTTGTCCTTCTGTGGCAGTTTTAGTTGCCGATTGTAAAATCTCAGTGGCTAAGTCGACAGATGTCTCGGTAACGTTGTCATTATTTGCTTTGATAGTTGCCGCTGCAGTCTTTTGTTCATCTGTTAGCTTATCAAACTCAACTTGTAATGCGGCAAGTGGTTCCGTCATCTTTTCTGAATATGAGACTTGGATTGTGTTAGCGAGAGCTACGAGCTCATCATATTGGCCTGATAATTTATCTTTTTGGGCATTCAAACTGTCTGCGATAGTTTTATCCGTAGTTATATTTCCCGGAGCTTTTGCAGCAACATTCGTATTGTATGCATCAAGCTCCGAGTTATATGCGGCCAATTTAGCTTGATAGTCAGTTATTTCATTAGTAAGTTCAGCTTTAGCTTTTTCTTCTGCCGCCTCATACGTCTTGGTACTATCTTGATAATCTTTAATTGTGTTCGTGGGTGTTTCAGCAGACTGAGCGGTAATTTTTTGCTCTTGTCCAGTTACCTCTTTATTCGCAAGGGCTGCTTTTTTAGCTTCCGCAATTGCAGAACTATCGGCTGATCCAAGTTTGATGACGTTAGTCTTCTCAGTCGAATTTTCATTAACCTGAGTATCTTCGGTAGTTGAAGTCGTTTCAGCCTCAACCTGTTGTGTATTAGTTTGAGTAGCAAATCCCGTTAAAAAGAAGGCGGTCGTTAAACCAGCAACTACCCAATTCTTCTTTTTCTTGTATAAACGGAAACGAACCTTACTCTCAGTAGTGGGACTATTATTATTTTTCATAATTGGACTCCTCTTTATTAACTTCCCCAAAAGTGCGATTGGTACTATCACTATTTGTGATTATTATATAACGTTTCTTTCGATTTGTATAACATCTATTATCAAAAAAATAAAAAATAATTAGATTTTTCGAACGTAATATCCAGTAAGTGTAGGCTACATCGGCAAAGTAAAACTATACATATCTAGCTAACTTTATTTTAAAAAAATTTAAATAATTATTTCGGTCCACCATAAGTTGTGTTATTATAAAATTCGACTTAAAAGATAAGATAATATCCAGTTTCCGGGAACAGGTTTTGAAAAAAAGGGTTTACTTGCCCCTTGAAGACTGTTATATTCTTATTGTAAGCGGTAACAATCAATGTGCAGGGGGCTCTGCTTACGAACAGCAAATGGATGAATGGATCGTGAATATTTCTGCCAAAATAAAACTCACGTATAACTTTTTACATAATTAATACCAAATTAACCGTAAATTTTTCCTTTTCTAATAAAATATATTGTTTTAATGAATTATTTAAAACGGCCATTCATTCGTAAGTCATATACTAACCAAGCTGAAAAGCTTGGTTTTTTGCGTCCTTTTTTAAAATGAGCGTACTAAAAAAGCAGCACCCCCGGGAAGGGATGCTGCCATTCTAAATTTCAATTATAAATGATTATTCGTCTGCACCCATCTTATCGAATTTTCCTTTACGTTCAAGAGTAATTGGTTTGATTCTGGTCTTAGATCTCTTACCAAGAATCAATGGAACCTTCTCAATCACAGTATCGGAATATTCAAGTCCAAACCAACTAGCTGGATTACTTGAAAGGTTCTGCAACCAGACACGAGCCTGGATGACACCTTTTTCGAACGAAGTTAATTGTGTTTGTGGTGAGATGACGTCTTGCACGATAACGAAGCTGAAGTCACCAACATCACGTCCTGGTGAAGTCGTATATTCTTGTGGCTGCGTCTCAACACGGCCTGAAGCAATCAAGTCATGCACAATATGACGCAAGTAGATGTTCACTCGTTGTTCTTGTCTGAAACCAAGATACAACTGTACGTTGATCACGTTCTTCGTACCATAAGTGTTAATTGAGTACTCAGCCGTGTATGGTTCATCGGTAACGTTCACGGTTACGAACCAGTAGGCATGCGCCCGTTTTGGTCGTTTGTCCAAAATCGAGTACAAAATCTCACGCTTGATGAACTTATCGAACTTAACTTTAGCCATGTAAACCAAGTTAGTTGCGTAAGTTGGGTAGCTTTCATCGTGACTCAACTTAGTTAGCATGTTGGTGTATTTATCAAGGCGAACGTATGAGTTCTTGTTTTCACGACGGTCACGAATTCGGTTTCCGTAGTACCAAACGTACATTACAGCCAAAATAAATCCGGCGATGATTACAGTCACATAACCACCATGCACGAACTTGATCAAACTTGAGATCAAGAACATGGTTTCAATTAAACCGAAGAACCCAACGAAGATCATCCGGAAGAACAATGGGAATCCTTTGAGACCCAAGAATTGTTCGAGCAAGATAGTCGTCATTAAGATCGGAAGAGCACACGTCTGAACTCCAGTCACCAATGGAAATCT
>CAMJXI010000106.1 GCA_946409675.1 uncultured Lactobacillus sp.
TGCTTCAGCAATGACTTCAAGGGTATCGACACTCTTAGCCATCTCGAGGTTGGCGGCATAAGTATGGCTAGCATTAAAGACAACGGTGTCTTCACCAACGGCAGCAGGAGCTTGGAATTCAGTTGAATCGGATCCTCCCATGGCACCGGCATCACCGATAATCGCCATTGTTTGCAAACCAACGCGCTTAAAGATGTTGCGGTAAGCAGCATCGATTTCGTCGTATTGTTTATCGAGTTGTTCGTAGGTTGCAGCAAAGCTGTAAGCATCCTTCATCACAAATTCGCGACCACGAAGAAGGCCAAAACGAGGACGATTTTCGTCACGGAATTTGGTTTGGATTTGATACAACATGAATGGTAGTTTTTTGTAAGAACGGACTTCTTTAGCGACGATGTCGGTAAAGGTTTCTTCATGAGTTGGTCCAAGGATTGAGTCACGGTCGTGGCGATCCTTTAGCTTGAAGAGATTAGGACCATATCCTTCATAACGGCCTGATTCTTGCCATAATGAAGCTGGCAAAAGAATGGGCATCATCATTTCGGGTACGTCGATTTTGGCCATTTCTTCTCTAATAATGTTTGAAATGTTGGTCAAAACTGTGTAAGACAATGGTAGATAAGAATAAACACCGGCTGTGACTTGGCGAATATAACCACCACGCAGCATCATTTGGTGACTGACTGCTTCAGCATCCGCAGGAGTTTCTTTTAAAGTTGGCATAAAGTATTTGGATTGAAGCATAATAGAATAATTTCCTCGCTATTTAATAAAGTATCGGTAAATATCGTTCCCAGTAACGGCGACGATTAAGATAAGTAAGAGCGCAAAACCAACAACGTTGATCAGCCCCTCTTTTTCAACGGGCATTGGTTTGCCACGCAGTAATTCAAAAAGATTTAGGAGTAGTTTCCCACCATCAAGACCTGGAATTGGTAACAAGTTAACAATTCCGAGGTTGATAGAAATTGAAGCAAGGAATGAAAGGACGTAAACAAAGCCCATTTGCGAAACTTGTTGGGTCTGTGAGTAAATCCCCACTGGACCAGACAACTTATTCAAACTAAAACTAGCGACTAACCCTTTCAAAGCTTTGAAAATCATGGTAGTTGTCTCAATAGAAACAGTGAAACCACGCTTGATTTTGACACCGAAGTTCTCGTTCGTTGTGGCATAGATCCCAATTTGGGCAACCTTTTGGCCGTCGATTTTAGAGATTTTTGGTTTGAGTGAGAAAATCTTGTCTGAGCCATTACGGTCGACGGTTACTTTATTGGTCTTAGTAGCATTTTCCCCAATAATGGTCGAAATTTGTGACCAATCAGTAATCTTGGTGCCATTAATAGCTTTAATAGTGTCGCCCTTCTTGATTCCGACGATTTGCGCTGGTGAATCGTTCACAGTCGATTTAACCGTTGTGGTCATTGGACCAGCAGCGGTAATTGACCAGAAAATGAAGACAACAAAACCAAGAAGGATATTCATAAAGGGACCAGCTAAGTTAATCGCCAGTTTCCGCCAAATATTAGCCTCTTGAAATTGCACATCACGTGGAGCAATTAATAATTCAGTATTTGATTCATCAATAATAGTAGCGTCATGATCAACGACGTAAGTCTTTAATTCACTTTCGTCGCCGTTTTCATAACCGTTGATCTCTAATTGATCAACCAAATCAGAATCACGAACTTGCACAGGAATCCCATCGATTGGCAAATCACTGTTTGAAGCGTCAATGCGAATCACTTTATCATGATCGTCAAGTTCCAGAATGACTGTCGTACCGGGGTCGATGACAGCAGCGTCATCTGGACCCGCTAAACGCACATAACCACCAAGTGGAAGCCACCTGATGGTATAAGTAGTTTGATTGTAAATTTTTTGGAAGAGTTTTGGCCCCATTCCAATGGAAAATTCCCGGACTAAAACACCGGATTTTTTGGCGATGATGAAATGACCAAATTCATGGACGAACACCAAGATACCAAAGATAATGATGAAAATTAATATTCCTTGCATTTAATCAACCTACTAACTTTTTTATAAGATACCAAACATGAAGACGAGTGGGAGGACAAATAACAGACTATCGAAACGGTCCAAGATACCACCGTGACCTGGCAAAATCTTACCAGAGTCTTTCACGCCGTAATGACGCTTGTAAGCTGACTCAACAAGGTCACCCATTTGACCCGCAACACTGAAGATAAAGGCCAGAATCATAAGTTGGACGAAATCGCGACCAACTGGAACAAAAGTTAAGTAAAGTGCGGTCAGAATCATGGCGACAATAACGGCACCAATCGAACCTTCCCAAGTTTTATTGGGGCTGATTGCAGGCCAAAGCTTGTGTTTACCAATCTTACGACCAATCATGTAGGCACCAATATCAGTCGACCAGATGATGACGAGGACATAGCCCAAAAGTGCGAGTCCGTTGTCGGCATTACGAACGGCCGCAAGGTAATGAAAGCCAAGTCCGATGTAGAGTGAAGCAAGCGTTAAGATACCTGCATCGTCAAAAGTAAATTTGTTTTTAGTAAGAACAGTGTGAATCAACATTAACATCACTAACAAGTAAAAAACGTGGAAGCGTGTCAGATGACCGGGTAGGAAAGTTAAAAATGAATCTGGAACGGCCATAACTAAAGTAGCCAGAGTCGCCCAAATAAATTCGAAAGAAACGATGATTCGTTTTCTCATCATGAAGATTTCAGACATACCAATAAGGGCTAGTAGCGAAGCGACAATTTCTATCGTTATCCCACCAACATACAGAACTGGAATGAAAAAGATTAAGGCAACAACTGCCGTAATTACACGTTGTTTCATAATACAAATCTACCTAATTTCTATATTTTTCCAAAACGTCGATCGCGGTTTTGGTATTGATCAATCATATCTTTCAAGTCTTGCTCGTTGAAATCGGGCCAATACTTATCGGTAAAAGCCATTTCTGAGTAGGCTAATTGCCAGAGCAAGAAGTTCGAAATACGCTGTTCCCCACTCGTCCGAATGAGCAAATCGGGATCTTGATATTCGTCAAACATCCCAGTCATCAAATTCTTTGAGAACATTGCTTCATCGATGTCGCTACTTTGAATCTTACCGCTAGCAACTTCATCAGCTAATTTTTGTGCGGTCGAAACGATTTCTCGTCTTGAGCCATAGTTTAAGGCAAAGTTTAAAACCAAGCCAGTATTATGTTTCGTGGTCTCAATCGCGCGCTTAGTAGTCGCCAAGGTCTTTGGTGGAAGTTCATCCAAGAAACCCATGACGTTAACCTTCACGTTTTCGGCCATTAAATCTGGCATAAATTTGTCAAAAAAATCAATTGGCAAGCGCATCAAATAATTAACTTCTTCGGTCGGTCTCCCCCAGTTTTCAGTTGAGAAGGCGTATAAAGTTAAGACCTTAATTCCAAGGCGGTTGGCAGAAATGGTAATGTTACGCACATTTTCCATGCCCTGTTTATGTCCCGCGACACGCGGTAAAAATCTTTTTTTAGCCCAACGACCATTGCCGTCCATGATAATGGCGACGTGATTGAGTGGCTTATCTGTATTGTTTGCCATATTGTTTTAGTGAATTATCCCTCTGTAATTTCCTTGCTCTTTTCAGCAGCGAGTTTGTCGATTTCTTTAGTAGCAGCATCAGTGACCTTTTGCACGTCTTTTTCCAAGTCGTGTAAATCATCTTCACTGATTTCGCTAGCTTTTTGAGATTTTTTGAGGTCATCCATTGCGTCACGACGGACGTTACGAACGGCAACTTTAGCACCTTCGGCTAATTTACCAACTTCTTTGGCAATTTCAGCACGACGCTCACCAGTAAGTTGAGGAATAACGATGCGAATATGATCACCATCGTTTGCTGGTGTGACACCAAGGTCAGAAGAAAGAATGCCACGTTCGATTTCGTCTAGCGCACTCTTGTCATAAGGTGAGACAAGCAGAACACGGGGTTCTGGGATAGTAACAGAGGCAATTTGTTTAAGTGGCGTTGGAGCACCATAGTATTGCACGTTAACACGATCTAAAAGACTAGCATTTGCACGTCCGGCGCGGATACCGCCGAGATCACGTTGAAATACTGTAATAGTCTTTTCCATATTACTTTTGGCTGTATCAATAATTTGATTAGTCATTATTTATCTCCTCGAATTTTTGTACCAATGTTTTCGCCTAACACGACTTTTTTAATGTTACCTGGTTCATTCATATTAAAGACAATTAAAGGAATCTCTGTTTCCATTGAGAGTGAGCTTGCAGTACGGTCAATGACACGTAGATTCTTGTTGATGATTTCAAGTTGTGAGAGTTCTTCAAACTTAACTGCATTAGGATCAGTCTTAGGATCAGCAGAATAAACACCGTCAACGTTGTTCTTAGCCATCAAGATCACTTCGGCTTCGATTTCAGCGGCACGTAAGGCAGCTGTAGTATCTGTTGAGAAGTAAGGGTTACCA
>CAMJXI010000107.1 GCA_946409675.1 uncultured Lactobacillus sp.
GTTGTCCATTTGCTGAAATCTTGATACCGGCTGGATGATCCTTGGCATCTTTTAAAATGTGGTTCATTAACTTCAAACCATCTTGTGAACTGAGATCTTTATCAAGAGTAACAGTCATAATGGTCGCTTTGTGGTCGTCGGTAATGAATTGTGATTGAACTGCATCTGGTAATGCTTTAATTGTTTGGTTAATTTCTGATTGGGTGGAACTAGTACCGGTCTTATAAGAAATGGTTTGTGGCAAAGAACTAATTGATTCAATCTTAGATTTGCCATATTTCTTTTGTTCGGCTTTTTCAAACTTAGCAACATAATCCATGACATCTGAATCACGGACATCGTCTGCTTCAACCATGTAGTTGATGTGACTTTGTGATCCAACAGTCTTGATCAGTTTTTTGTTTGAAACAAGGGCTGGCATGTCTTGGGGAATCATCTTCAGCATATCTGTTTCGATATTAACTTTACTTTCGAAGAAGAAACCAACAATACCAAGAAGTGAACCGGCAATTACGATGACAGCAGAGTGTTTCATCACCCACTTGCTGTAGCGACCGAGTAATTGATTAAGTTTACTTGGTTTTGGTGCAGCGATGTTACTTGTTGAAGCTGATAATTTCTTGTCTTTGAGCGAAAGAATAGCAAAAATCAAGAATATTTCGACGATGTAGCACATTGCAACACCGATGGCTAAGGTGACACCGAAGTCTTTCATTAATGGTGCTTTTGAAAGACGCATTGTGAGGAAACTGAAAATCATTACAATCAAGGCAGTTCCGACGGCAGGACCCATGTGTTTAACCGCGTGTTTCGTCGAATGAGCCCCATCGGTTGTTTTCTTGAACTCTTCTTCATAGCGATTCAGGAATTGGACTCCGAAGTCGGTTCCGAGTCCGATTAAGACAGGTAGTGTGGCCATGGTTGCGATTGTGATATCGATTCCGAGCCAACCCATTAAGCCGAAGGTGTCGGCAACACCGACAAGCACAACGACTAATGGCAAAAGTCGACGACGAACAGGAAAGACGAGTAGCAAAATGATCACCATAATGATGACTGATGAAATTAACATGATTCCCATTGAACGCATGATTTGAACACCAACAGTACCAGAAACGGCAGGGTTACCTGCGATACTTGTTGTGTATTGCGAGCTCTTTAAGCCGCTCTTTTTAAGTTGTTTGATTAATTTGGTATAAACGTCTTGGTAATCAGTCATTGTTGCTTTTGAAGATGTTGGAAGACTGATTAATAAGTATTTACCGTTCTTCGGCAAAAGTGATTCCATTGAGCTCGAAACTTTACCATCAGTGTACATGAAGGTCTTTAAAGTTGCGGTCTTCATATTTTGTACTTTAGGTAGTAGAGCCATCAAGCTTGAAGTTGCTTCTTGTTTTTGTTGTGGGGTTAACAGCGCCATTGCTTTAGCTTGCACTAACTGTTGTTGTTGTGCAGTTAATGAAGTAGAAATACTACTTTGTAACTTAGCTTGGGCAGCAGCTTGTTGTGCGGCAGGTAAAGCAGCCATTTGTTGAGTTGCATCCGCCATCTGTTGTTTTTGTGCAACTGTCAGGATGGTTGTTGTGTAGGCAGTTAATTGTTGCTTTTGCGCAGTAGTTAAACCTGCTTGGATATCGCTTTGGAACTTAGCGACTTGTTTGTCTGATAACTCAGACATGATAGTCTTTTGTAATTCTGCGGTATTTGAACCACTAGCCATTGAAGAGACGGTTGAGGAAGATCCCTTCAAGGATTGGTTCATAACATCGATAATGCTGGTTGAACTACGGATATTTTTAATATCCTTGGCATTTTTCTCGAAGTCGGCAACCTTTTTAAAGGTGTCGCTATCGATCGCCGAGCCATCTTTGGCTTTGACAGAGATAATGAAGGCATCACCACCAAAGTGTTTTGAGTAACGCTCAGTATCTTTGTATAATTTTGAATCATTTCATTCCCGATGGTCATTTTGGTCTTGGTTAGTCCAAAGCAAGCAAAAATAGTGAAAGCCGCGATTACGGCCACAACCATTTTGGCATGTTGATGAATAAACTCACCTAGTTTTGTGAAAGCATTGCTCATGATTTTCTCCTTCTCTATTTTGATTGTGAAAAATCAAAAATAGTAATTACGAAAACCAATTTTAACAGCACTAAAATAAGAGTAAATCAGCAAAATACGTCATTTGTCTATAAATAAGACAACAGTCTTATTTTGTCTTATTTTCAAGAAGAAGTAGGACGTCATCAACGTATTGATCGATATTATCGGAAGTTAATTCATTGTGCATTGACCAAACGAGGACAATTTGCACCATGAAGACAGCGAAATTTTCGACGGCAATTTCTGGGTAGTTTGCTTTCACAATCCTATTTAACATTGGGGGAAGGGAACCATCTTTTGCTGCGATTTTTTGATTAATAGCGTTGGTCACTGTGTGCATTAATTCGACGAAAGAGGTCATTGATCCGTCTTTGCCAATCATGTTCCGAATCATTTTACGGTTGGTGTTCGTCCATTTAACGAGAGACAGAACAAGGTCGCGGTCTTCAATCCAAGGACCTTCGAAGGCCTCCTCGATTTGGTTAGGAAGGATATTGTCGAAGACGTCGTACTTACTGTGGTAGTAACGGTAGAACGTGCTTCGGTTGACATGAGCACGCTGTGCAATTTTGTCGATGGTAATTTGTTCGAGTGATTCTTCGTTGATTAATTCGATCATGGCATCCGTGATTAATTTGCGGGTGCGGTAATTAGAGTTAGAGTTCATAGGTGGCCTGATTTCTAAATGTAGTGATAAAAGATAAAATGAGACGGTTGTCTTATTAGTATACAACAGGTGCAAAAATAAAAGCACCTTACCCCGATGGGTAAAGTGCCAAAGTTAAATTATTTAGTTTGATGAGCTTTTTGATACAAACGCCTGCCACAATCTACTGCAGCAACGAAGGCCACGGCGGACGAAATCCAGTGGTGCAAAATTAAGAAACCAATACTTAAGACCAAGAAGAAAAAGAAAGCTGACTTAAGAGTTTTAATGGATGTGCCTGAAGGTTGATTAGTCTTGTTTTGCATATTTTGTTCTCCGATTTACAAAATATATTTCAAAATTAAGAAGCCAATACCGGACAAAATAATTAATCCGGTGAAGTTGAATATTCCTGATTCTAATAAGAAACGACTTTTTTTGTATGAACCGTGATTTGAATATTGTTTAAAGACAAGTAAGTTGGCCATTGAACCGACAACTGATCCCAATCCACCGATATTTGAACCGAGGAATAAGGCCTCCGCAAAGGTTGTAAATTTCCCAATCAAGACGGTTGAAGGTACATTACTGATAAATTGACTACTAATAATACTGGTTAAGTAGACTGATTGTTCAGAGTACATCAACTTGGAAATAATCGAGACAATCACAGGGATGCGACTCACAACTCCAGCAATAATAAAAAACCCGGTGAACGTTAAGATAATAGCGTAATCAACTTTCGTCATAATCCGAGGATTAAAGGCGAGCGCTAGAAAGACTGCGGCGATTGCACCAACATATGAAGGGATTACACGAAAGACACCCATAAAGATTAAGATTGCTACGCCAACGGTAATCAAGGTTGGGCGGATGCTAATCGAAATATCTCTAATAGGCACAGTTGGGACTGGTTTATTTTTGACGAGGAGACTAAATAAGAATAGAAGGAAGAAGCTTGCTGCAAGCAGCGGAATCGACCATGAGAAAAATTCTAGTCCACCAACCTTAAAATGGTCCATCACAAAAATATTGTGGGGGTTACCAAAAGGAGTAAATGCACTACCAAAGTTAGCGGCCATCCCAATCAAAGTGACGGGTAAAACTTCCGGTAACTTATACTTTTTAGCAATCCGCAAGTAGAGAGGGATTAAAGTTAAGACGGTAACATCGTTGGTCAAAAACATACCTGAAAATAGTGATAAAATCACAAATTTCCAGGTAAGTTGTTTAGTATTCTCTGCTGAACTTGTTAACTTATAAGCGAAGAAATCAAGTACGTGTAAATATTCAAAAATCTGAATCAGCGTCATCATAGCTGTGATGGACCACAAAGTTGAAAAATGAATATCAGTTAGAAGTGGTTTGCCGAAAAACAGACTAACAATCACTAGAATCGCAGTAATTTGGAGCACGCGATCCTTAGCGATATTTTTTACTACTGTCATTAAATATCCCTCATAAAAAAGACTCGGTTCTTCTATTGTGCACTTTATTTAAGGTCGTGACAATACTTTTTTGGTTAGAGAAAGTGTCGCATGAGGGGATATTTGACTTTTGTTTTTTGAAAAGTAATAGGTGATATTGATTGAAACTTGTGGGTTTATGTCTATACCAATTTAGATATAGATATTTAAAATTTGTAAATTTCGTGTAAAATCGGAGTAAATCGAGCGTTTGAAATTGGTTACAAATGAAAAAATAT
>CAMJXI010000108.1 GCA_946409675.1 uncultured Lactobacillus sp.
ATACGAGATTTCCATTGGTGGCTGGAGTTCAGACGTGTGCTCTTCCGATCTCATCAAGGAAAAGAAGTTGCGCAATCACTGTGTTTGCGAGTTGATCGTTGATTTCGCCCGACAACATGATGATCCGATCTTTTAAAAGTCGGGAATAAATATCGTAGGCACGTTCGCCACGGGAAGTTTGTTCAATTACTGTAGGTACTAGCATATTATTCTATCTCCTATATCAAAAAAATTAGCACTCGATTTAGTACTGTGCTAATTATCCTACAATTTTCAGTTTTGGTCAATTAAGAGCGTTTATTTATTTATTAAGTTTAACCGTAATTTTTTCTGGCAGTTAGGGCAGATTCCGTAAATCTCGAGGTGGGATTTGGAAGTTAGGTAGCCCGTTTCTTTTTCGGCGTTTTCACGCAAAAGTTTTTCTTCTCCCATATAACCATCAAACGAGACGTCGTCGATTTTGCCGCAATTCGTACAGATCATGTGGAAGTGGGGGTGAGCGAAGTAGTCGTAGTGCGTACTGCCGTCACCATTTTGGATTTCGATGACGAGTCCAAGCTCTACTAACGTATTTAAGGTATTGTAAACCGTCGCGGTTCCTAAGTTAGACATATCCTTCACGATATTGGAACGAATCATTTCCACGGTGGGGTGATTATGGTGCGTCATCAAATAATTTAAAATGCCCTTTCGTTGCGGAGTGACTTTTAAATTATGTTCATGTAAAATCTTTAAAATTTGTCCATTGACGTCTTTCATGAGAATATCGCCCCCTAGAATCTTTCTATTTAACACACATATTTTAGCATAAATTCTTTGTAAACTACTAATTTGTAAGCTATGATTAAGATAAATTTAAACGATAATCATTTTTAATTGGTTATCTGGAGGGAAAAATGATTCAATTTAGGGATGTTCATTATCAGGTGAAAGACAAACAGATTTTGACCGCGATTAATTTTGCAATTTCGACTGGGGAAGCTGTGACGATTGTCGGTCCATCTGGCTCTGGCAAAAGTACAATCTTGAAATTATTGGCGAAAATTATTTCTCCAAGTTCAGGTTCCATCGAGGTCAACGAGCAGAATATTAGTACGCTTCCGAGTGCAAGTTACCGGCAACAGGTTTCATACTGTTTTCAACAACCGGTTCTTTTCGGCAAAAACGTGCGGGATAATTTTCAGTTTGTCTACGATATCCGTGCAAAAGAATATTATGAGAACCATGTCTTAGAAACTTTAGCGAGTTTAGATCTCAAACCAGAAATTTTGGACCAAGAAATTGCCGACCTTTCCGGTGGGGAGAAGCAGCGGGTCGCTCTAGCTCGTAACACTATTTTCATGCCGCAGGTTTTGTTACTAGATGAGGTGACGACAGGGCTAGATCTAACCACCAAAAGCCTAATTTTGGATTGGTTGGCAGACTTGAACGCTAAACAGAACGTCACGATTATCAAAGTGACGCACGAGGAAGACGAGATTGCGGCAAGTACGCGATTACTCGAAGTTAATGAGGGGAGATTGACTGAAAATGGAAAATAATTTAGCGGTGACGCCAGCGACGTTAGTGATTACTTTTGCCCTCGTCATCTTTGCGATGGTGATTAGTTACAAGCAAGAACTTGGTCTGACCAAGGACATTGCGTGGGGGATTACTCGTGCGATTGTCCAACTAACCATCGTAGGTTATTTCTTGAAGTACATCTTTAACGTGAATAATATCTCCCTGACGCTAGCAATGGTCGTAATAATTATCTTGAATGCGGCTTGGAATTCGAGCAAAAGAAGTAATGGCCTGCCTAATTCGCTCCTAATTTCGATTCTGGCGATGACTTTAGCGACCAGTGTCTGTTTGGTGGTCTTGATTGCTTCGGGCTCGTTAAAGCTCGTGCCGTCACAAATCGTGCCGATTACGGGGATGATTGCCTCAAATGCGATGGTGGCGAGTGGTCTATCGTATCGCTCGATGGATAGTTTGTTCCGGGATCAACACCAACAGGTTTTGGAAAAGCTTGCTCTTGGAGCCACACCATTCCAAGCGACGAAGACGATAATTCAAGAAGCCATCAAAACGGGGATGGCACCAACAATTGATTCAAGCAAGACACTGGGGCTGGTTAGTTTACCTGGGATGATGAGCGGACTGATTTTTGCAGGGGTCGACCCAGTCAAAGCGATTGGCTACCAAATTATGGTGACTTTCATGCTTTTAGCAACGACTAGTTTGAGTTCTATTACGGTCGTTTATCTCGGATATAAGCAGTATTACAACGATGAAGAACAGCTTGTGCGTTAAATATTCAAAATTTTTTCGACAAATAATCAAAAAAGGGGTTGGCATTTTTGCTAGTTCATGTATAATATTATTTGTTGTAAAAATGCTGATTTAGCTCAGTTGGTAGAGCAACGCACTAGTAATGCGTAGGTCGAAGGTTCAAGTCCTTTAATCAGCATCAATACTTAAATGCCTGACAGGTAGTGTCAGGTATTTTTTTTGCATTTTTTGGAAAAGTAATAAGACGGATATTATTTAAATTAAATTGATAGATAATCCTAATCCGGCATGATATTCTATATGTGTAAAGTATATCTTTGCCTTTATACCGGCTTCGGGTTTTGTGTTTTTAATTAAAATCAAAAATAACTTTCAGTTGACTTTGCAAAATAATCCATATAACATGAACTTGAGCAAGTCATTAAGCTTGCTGAACATTCCGTTAGATGTAGTAGTTGGGTGCTACGTCGCCTGTCAGAGGCTTTATATCTGTTCACTAGTCGCAGTTAAGGACTCTTCTTAACTCATCCCAATTATTGAGCCGCCAACTTTAGTTAGTTGGTGGCTTTTTTTAAGGAGAAAATTGTGACTAGTTTTTTGGTAATAACGGACGAAAATTCAATAGATTTTGCTCATTTACTTCAGGACTACAGAGAAAATTTCGTTGGTAGAAGAGTGAAAATATCTACGAATTAAAACTTGTTAAGTGAATTTGAGGTGGTATTTACCGAAACGGATTTTCCACACTTAATGGGCTGGAATAAGCTGTTGCGGAAAAACGTCAACGCTTCTGAGATTATTCGACAGGTGGACGCCGGTACCTTTACAAAGAAAAAAGCAAAGAAAAATTTAGAGTGGTATAAATCCAGAAGCCGGATGCTAAACTACAATTTCTTAACGAGAATCTTTTATGATCAGGACATCCAAACTTTTGTCTCTACTCGTGATATGCAGCCTAATAGACTTAAACTAGATGTTGTTTTCATACTTAATAAGACAAATGAAAGTGTGATTTTCGGTCTACGCAAATGTTCTGGACGAGATTTTTTCATTCCTACAACTTTACACACTGAGAAGCTAGATAATGAGTACAATCATAGAAGAATGACAAAAATTAGAAAGATCGAGTGGATGAAAACCCAGGAGTAGATTTTTGAGGGGAGGACAACAAAAAAATCAGCAACCAATTTGATTGCTGACTTAACGATGCGCCCCCTCGGAGTCGAACCGAGATTTTAAGAACCGGAATCTTACGTGCGATCCATTACACTAAGGGCGCGATTTAACATAGTCTATTCTAGCAATAACTAGACTCGTTGCCAAATGCTTTTTTGCAAAACTGAAAAAATTTGCATCTTCCTTGAAATTAACTTGTGAAATTGCTATACTTTAAATGTCGAAATGAAGAAATAGTCTGATAAATACTGTTTCTTCTATATTTTTGAGAACTTTGGGTCGAATGCCGTCAAGTGATGGGGCATTAAGCGACCCAGAAGGAGGGATTTTCATGCATGACGATTATACATGGATTGAAAATCTCGTGCCTGATCTTCTCGAAACTGTCCGACAAAGATTCAAGGTTTTACAGCAAATTTCATTGATGGCTCCAGTTGGCCGGCGCACAATTGCCGAACGACTCGGCATCAGCGAACGGTCCATCCGGACTGAAACCGAGTTTCTCAAAACCATCGGCTTAATCGATATCAATCGTTTCGGCATGGTCTTGACTGACAAAGGGGAACAAACCTTAAACGGCTTAGCTCCAATTGTTTCAAAACTCTTTAACGCTTCACAGACTGAAATTGAACTTGCTAAGAAGTTGGGCATTGATCGCACGATAATTGTTCAAGGAAATAGTGATCTTCAGTCACACATTCTTCACGTTGTTGGTGAAGAATTAAGTAAGGCTTTAGATTTACTTTTGCCACTCGGTAAAAGCACAATCACAGTCCTCGGTGGCAAAACCATGGCCGAGGTCTCAACAAGCCTTTCACCAAACTTGTCCCATCATCGCAGCCTCATGTTCGTACCTGGACGTGGTGCCCTAGGTGAAAGCATGGAGATTCAAAGTAACACAGTTTGCCAAATGATGGCGCAAAGCTCTCATGGCAAATATCGGGCGTTG
>CAMJXI010000109.1 GCA_946409675.1 uncultured Lactobacillus sp.
AGATTTCCATTGGTGACTGGAGTTCAGACGTGTGCTCTTCCGATCTATCATCCGGCCAGTTGATGTCGCGAATTTCACGGTCCACGAGGTTACTGTCCTCAAAAACGGTCATCGTTACTTGATCAGTTGGTCCCTGACCTTTCACAGTCGCAGTTTTAGCAATCATTCGATCTGCTAAAGACTCGTAGATTGGCGCTCCACCCAACAAGTCGACCACAAGGTAACTAACCAGGCTGACGACGGCAAGGGGCATCAAGTGCGAAAGATTACCAACCATCTCGGTAATCAAGAGGATTGCGGTAAAAGGCGCCTTCCCGATACCCGCGAAATACCCGGCCATGCTGAAGATGACCAGGTTGATAATTAACGATTTTGGGAGCAGGCCAAAGCCCGACATCGTCACCCCATAGAGATAGCCCAGTAAAGCACCGAGTGTCAGAATTGGGAGGAAAATTCCCCCGGGTAGTCCGGAACCGTAGGAAATCATCGAGAAGACAAAACGCAAAACAAAGATTGCGGCGACCAACCAGATTACCGGGGCAATATTATCGATTGAAAGGATAATGGTATTTCCCCCGCCGATGTATTCGGTCCAGAAGTACCCAATTGGAATCAACAAGACAAACGGCAAAATCCCATCAAACTGTGCAGGTAAGACCCGGATTTTTGCGTAAATTTGGGGCATAAACAGCAAAACTTTTTGGTAAACTAAGCCCAGCAAGCCTAAAAAGATACCCAAGATGATCAGGTGCCAATACGATTGGAGCGGAAAGCTATTCGCCCCGTGAATCGAGAGTACCGGGGTCAACCCAAAGAAGTTACTGGTAATAAAATTAGCAGAGAGCGCACCACTTAGGGCACACATCCACACTCGAGGCGAGAAGTTATGAAAGACTTCTTCGAGGACAAACATCGTCCCAGCGATTGGTGCGTTAAAAGCTGCGGCTAGCCCGCTGGCTGCCCCACTCGCAATCAAAACCCGCCGATCAGTCTTTGAGGTCTTGAGCGATTCTGCCATCCCTTGGCCGATCGAAGAGCCTAACTGAATTGAAGGACCTTCACGACCCAGGAACAAGCCTGAACCAATGGCAAGAACACCACCGACGAACTTGCGCCACAAGATCGACCACCACTTCAAATCGAGTTGGCCCAGCAATTGAATCTCGACCTCGGGAATCCCGGATCCCGAGATATGTGGTTGTTGTTTGA
The DNA here is from genome assembly GCA_946409675.1 of uncultured Lactobacillus sp. GTDB lineage: Bacteria > Bacillota > Bacilli > Lactobacillales > Lactobacillaceae > Amylolactobacillus. The sequence continues at coordinate 1,210 of CAMJXI010000109.1, forward strand.
CTAAGAAACCGATAAAGACACCCAGTAAGACGACGACCGCTAGCACAACCAGTAAATACAGCGGTTGTTGGTGGCAAAGGCCGTAAACGACCTTCCAGAGTTCGAGCGACTTTTCGATTAATAGTCGAAAGAGCCCGACCACAACCCCGGTTAAAAGTCCGACCAGTAAGCCACGGAACATTATTATTAAGTTTGTAAAATCAAATCTACTTTTGCTTAAATTCATTAAAATTTCTCCCACAAACTATCTTACGCTTTTTAAGGTTCAACTAAAATCTGATAAACCGCTGTATAGGTATAATTACCGTGAGTTCCATTGTATACTTAAATCACAATTATATTGGAGGATATTATGCGAAAACTTGTGATCACGAATCTAGAAAAGAGATTTGATCAACAACTAATTTTAAATAATGCTAGTTTCACTTTTGAACAAGGTAAAATTTATGGCCTTTTGGGTCGTAACGGTGCCGGGAAAACCACCTTGTTTAACTGTATTTCCCAGGACGACATTTTCCAGGGTGGCACAATTAACCTGGAGGTCGACGGAGAAACCAAACCTTTAACGCCATTAGACGTGAGTTTCGTTCATACCGAACCAAACCTCCCCTTATTTCTGACGGGCTACGAATTTATCAAGTACATGCTGGAAATTAACCGCGCTCGTTTGAGTGATGACGCCAATACGGAACCTGAATTTTTCCTCAAAAAAGCCGGACTCAATGACGACGACGCGCACAAGTTGTTGAAGGACTATTCTCAAGGAATGAAGACCAAAATTCAGCTAGTTTCGGCCCTAATGATTCAATCGCCGGTGCTTTTGCTCGACGAACCATTGACTGCGGTCGACGTGATTGCCGCACACGAGATGAAAGACTTGATTTTGGAATACAAAAACGATGCCGTGGTCATTTTCTCGACTCATATCTTACAACTAGCCCAAGACATTTCTGATGAAATCGTGTTGCTACACGACATGGAATTCTCAACTATTCCAGTGGAAGATATTCATTCCTCAGAGTTTGAAAACGAGGTTATTGCCCGGCTCTCGGATCAGGTAGTTGCCGATGTTTAATTTAAAAAGACAACTCGAATTCGATACTAGTTTTAGAATCGTGAGCACCGCCCAGTCGCTGAATCGCTTGCTCTATTTCTTCCGCAAGATTCCGCTGGTTGGAGAACACTTGCACCATACGGCTTTCAGCCGCCACAAAATGAAATCCGGTATTTCCTACGTCTTGTTAGTTCTTAGTTACTTGCAAGTATTTTTCTGGCGCATTATTTTTCTTTTAGGTAGCCTAGTGCTGGCCACACATGCAAATATCATTTTCATCGCCAAGAATATGGATCAGGCTTTGATTCGGGGACTTATTGCCTGGGTAATATTAGCCGCGATTACCTTTCCTTTTTTGATTAGCTTTTCTGGTAAAGGTGGAGTCGGCCAAGGTTACTACGATTTCGTGGATTGGTTTGCACTCGATTACCGCCTTGCTGTCTTTGAAGAATTCTTCCAAAAAGCAGTTACCATCAGCGTGTTCTACGGCGTTATTCTGCTTTTAATTGGTGGGTCAACCGGACATTTCCTCCTTTTTTTGAATGCTTGGCTAATTTATTTAGTCATGAATACGCTAGCGGTCGCCGCAAAATTCTGGAGCAACCGCAAAACAAAATCACCCAAATCAGCTAAGTCGCAAAAATACATGAACAACATTCTGACGACCGGCACACTGGTTCTTTTCGGTGGGGCGACCCTTTTCGTCTTGTTCTTCAACAATCTACAAATGTTTGTTCCATTCCTAGGCTCATGGATCACTGCCGTCGGGCTAATTGTTTTATTTGTGGGCGCACTGTTCTTAACCAAAAAAATTGTCAATCACGACCAACAATCTGTCTTCTTAAGTATCCGCCAAGCCGACCGTCAGACCTCTGCTGCGGTCGCTGAAACTGCGGTCAACGAATACCAAAAAGCCGGTAACGCAATGCAAGACAAACTTACGTTGACCAAGTCCACTTCAACAGACACACGCTATACCGATAATAACTATTTGAATTTTATTTTGTTCCAACGTTACCACTCAATTCTCTTCAAAAAAATGAGGTTTCGTGTCATTGGCATTCTGGGTGCTAGCCTGGCTTTGATTCTCGTACTCAAGTTCAACGGCTCAGACCCTTCGAAAAACTTTGGCTCATTTTATTCCCTGATTCCTTTTTTCTTTTTCATGATGTATTCTTCTAGTTTGGGTAAAGACATCATGTCGCTCTGCTATGCCAACTGCGACTCGGCGATGCTCTACTACCCCTTCTACCGCCAACCAAAAGCCATCCTCAGTGGATTCTTCTATCGCTTGAAGATTTCTTTTTGCTATAACGCCGTTATAGCATTGGCCTATTTCCTGGCAGTCTTTATGTTTAGCCTAGCCTTCGGTGGTTTAATCAATCCAGTCGAACTTGCAGTTTTTGCCTTCTTACTCCTGGGATTAACGGTCCTCTTCTCGTTTCACTACCTCTTCGTTTACTACATTCTCCAACCCTTTACCGTTGACGGAACCCTTTCCAGCCCGCTATTTAAATTCGTCAACTATGCACTCTACTTTATTTCCTACGTGCAGTTACAGCTGGGCGATGAGCTTGCCGGTTGGCAATACTCTGCCATCGTTGGTGTAGCAGCCATTATCTACTTAATCGTCGGACTACTCGTTATCCAAAAGAAGGCACCAAAAACCTTCGTGATTAAGAACTAGGAAAATAAATCCGAAAATAGTCCAAAAAAATAATCTTCACTTCTCAAAATGGGAAGAATGAAGATTATTTTTTTGTCTCTTTATCTTTTTGGTTACTTTTTACTAGGTTATTTACTATTCTACAACCTTAGCAATACGACCTTGTTCAATATAGACACTCAAGATGGCCATATCAGCTGGGTTAACCCCACTAATTCGTTCAGCTTGGGCAATTGTTTCAGGACGAATCTTATTCAATTTTTGGCGGGCTTCCGTTGCCAAACTGTCGATTGCATCATAATCAATGCGGTCTGGAATCTTCTTAGATTCTAGACGGTGCAAGCGATCAATCTTGATTTGTTCCTTCTTGATATATCCCTCATACTTCAAGGAAATTTCAACTTGTTCCTTGATGTAGCGAGATCGGAAGAGCGTCGTGTAGGGAAAGAGTGTAGATCTCGGTGG
>CAMJXI010000110.1 GCA_946409675.1 uncultured Lactobacillus sp.
CACCGAGATCTACACTCTTTCCCTACACGACGCTCTTCCGATCTCATGAATTGTGAAAGTTGTGATGAACCAAAGAATTCTTTGATTGAAGCCACAACAGGACGGATATTAATCAATTGTTGTGGTGTCACAGTTGCACTATCTTGAATTGACATTCTTTCACGAACGACACGTTCCATCCGTGACAAACCAATTCTGAATTGATTTTGCAATAATTCACCGACACTACGGATACGACGGTTACCCAAGTGATCGATATCATCGGCAGTACCGATGTTTTCACGAAGGTTTAAGAAGTAGTTAATTGAAGCGACGATATCAGCAGGAGTAACATGTTTTACTTTTGCATCAATGTGGCCGTTACCGATTAACTTAACTTCGCGTTCTGGGTCTTCTTTAGAAAATACTTTGATTTCTTGAACTGTCATTGGTTCTGCAACAACACCTTCTTCAGATGGTGTGTAGGTAACAGTCTTAAAGTCATCGCGGTCAAGGTAAGGTGCCAAGCGGTCCATAATTTCGTGAGAAATTGTTTCGCCCTTTTGCACGATAACTTCACCAGTATCAGGGTCGGCCAAAGTTTCAGCCAATGTTTGTTTGAGTAATCTTGTTTTTAATGAAAGTTTTTTGTTGATTTTGTAGCGACCAACAGGTGCAAGATCATAACGTTTTGGGTCGAAGAATCGAGCATACAAAAGTGATCTTGATGATTCTGCAGTCTTAGGTTCGCCTGGACGTAGACGTTCGTAAATGTCTTTTAATCCTTCAGCAACACGTGAGTCTGCAAGGTTCTTATGAATATCTTTTTCGATTGAGTATGCTAATGAATCGTTCATACCCAAGATATCTGTAATTTCACTATCTGAGCCAAAACCAAGTGCACGCATCAATACCGTGATAGGTAATTTACGAGTACGGTCAATTCTGACATATGAAAGTTCTTTGGCGTCTGTTTCAAATTCGAGCCAAGCACCACGGTTAGGAATCACAGTCGTACCATATTGGTTACGGCCGTTCTTATCAACGTCAGCATGGAAATACACACCAGGAGAACGAACTAATTGAGAAACGATAACACGTTCTGCCCCGTTGATGATAAATGTTCCTTGTTGAGTCATTAATGGGAAATCACCAAAGAACACGTCTTGGGTTTTGATTTCGCCTGATTCGTGGTTAGTCAACTTCAAAGTAACGTGTAATGGTGCTGAATAGTTAGCATCATGATCGCGTGCCTCATCGATTGTGTATTTAGGTTCTAAAAGCTTGTAGCTAACATATTCTAACGAAAGGTTACCTGCGAAATCTTCGATGGGCATAATGTCCGCAAACATGTCATCGAGACCTTCATCCAAGAACCATTTATATGAGTTAGTTTGAATGTCAACCAAGTTTGGTAATTCAAGAACTTCTTTGATTCTAGAAAAGCTTCTTCTTGTACGGCGTTTACCGTAATTAATATTGGTTCCTACCAAAGCAAACATCCTTTCTTTCAAAAACAAATATTACAGTTGTGTTACATTTTCTAAAAAAGACTTTTTTGGCAACAAAAAAACAAAAACAATTGCACGAATCGTTTTTGTTCCTATCATTCTCCCGGACAATAGATCGGGGAATACTGCGTATTACAGCCTTTTAACATGTATATTGTACACGTCAAGAGTATTTTTGTCAAAAGTACAAACTTTTTAATTAGTGACTGGAGTTGGTTGCTCTACTTTAATAGTAAGTTCTTTATTTTTAGCACCTACTTTAACCGTATCACCGGCCTTTACTTCAGTCGAAATGACCAACTCACTGATTGGATCTTCCAGGTTTCTTTGGATAGCCCGGCGAATTGGCCGTGCCCCATTTTCCGGATCAAACCCTTTTTTAGCTAAAACATCTAAGGCAGCAGTTGAAATCTTCAACTTAATGTCTTTTTCTGCCAAGCGTTTTTGTAATTTCTTGGTCAAAAGACTAACGATTTGACGGAGTTGTGGAGCTTCTAACTCGTGGAAGACCACCACTTCGTCGATTCGGTTCAAGAATTCTGGCCGGAAGAACTCACGCGTTGCTGCTTTAATCTTACTTTCGATAATTGCATCTTTATCTTCACTCGTTGAGCCAAAACCAACGGTTTTGTCATCACGCAAGGCACGTGAGCCCAAGTTTGAGGTCATGATAATGATGGTATTGCGGAAATCAACCTTGCGTCCCTTAGAATCAGTCATGAAACCATCGTCTAAGACTTGCAAAAGCAGGTTGAAGACGTCTGGATGAGCCTTTTCAACTTCGTCAAGCAAGACAACAGAATAAGGATTATTCCGGACTTGTTCGCTGAGTTGACCACCCTCTTCGTAACCGACGTAACCAGGAGCTGAGCCGATTAACTTCGAGCTACTATATGATTCCATGTATTCGGACATGTCGACTCTGATGATATTTGATTCAGAACCAAACACGGCTTCGGCAAGCGTCTTAGCAAGTTCCGTCTTACCTACACCAGTTGGTCCTAAGAATAAGAACGAACCGATTGGCCGGTCAGGATCTTTCAAGCCAGAGCGTGAACGACGAATGGCTTTTGAAACAGCGCTGATGGCTTTTTCTTGGCCGATGACCCGCTTATGCAATAACGTTTCTAGTTGTAACAACTGCTTAGTCTCTGATTGCTTCATCTTGGTAACTGGCACACCAGTCCATTCCGAGATAATCTGGGCAATCACGTCACCGTTAACCGTTGCCAGTTTTGCCCGGCGTTGAATCAAGCGGTCACGCATAACTTCTTCAGCGTTCTTCTCTTTTTCTTCAACTAAGCGAATTTCTGCAGCTTTTTCGAAGTCTTGGCGGTAAATCGCCTCTTCTTTTTGCGACTTCAATTCGGCAATCTTAGTTTGTTGAGCTTGGAGTTCCGCCGAACTAGAGATACCATTCTCGATTTTCACTTTGGCTGCCGCTTCGTCAATTAAGTCGATGGCTTTGTCGGGCAAAAATCTGCCGGTGATGTAGCGGACACTCAAATCAACTGAGTCATCGATTGCTTCATCGGTAATCTCAACGTCGTGGAATTTTTCGTATTCCCCACGCAAGCCCCGCAAAATATTCTTGGTATCTTCTGGACTTGGTTCATCAATCTTCACTTGCGCAAAACGGCGTTCAAGTGCCGCGTCTTTTTCAATGTATTTCTGATATTCATTAAAGGTTGTCGCACCAATCACTTGGACTTCGCCACGTGCTAGTGCTGGTTTTAAAATATTGGAAGCATCGATAGCACCTTCGGCACCACCAGCCCCAATCAAAGTATGGAGTTCGTCGATAAAGAGGATGACTTGGCCATCTTCCTTAACTTCTTCCATAATCTTCTTCAGGCGGTCTTCAAACTCACCACGGTACTTGGTTCCGGCAACTAAAGTACCCATATCAAGTAACATAATGCGTTTTTGCAGCAAATCATCGGGGACTTTTTGTTCCACGATTTTTTGAGCGATGCCTTCAGCAACAGCCGTCTTACCGACACCAGGGTCCCCCACAAGTACGGGGTTGTTCTTGGTCCGACGAGACAAAATCTGAATTACCCGGGAAATTTCGTGGTCCCGGCCAATCAATGGGTCGATTTTGCCTAAACGCACACTCTCGTTCAAATCTGATGCCAATGAATCGAGTGTAGGCGTCGTTGAGGCGTCTTTTTTCTTATTATTAGTACTTGATCCACCCTTGCCCAAAGATTGCGCCCAGCTACCTTTATTGCCATTCCCTTGGGAATTATTCATGATAGCTTGGTCGATAATCCGTTTCTTTAAACGGAAGAGATCAATATTCAAATTTTGTAAAATACGGGCTGCCAAAATATCGTCCGAACTAATTAGTCCAAGCAATAAATGTTCCGTCCCCACTTTAGGACTGCCGTATTCGGTCGCACGGTCGGTCGCATAATCAATCACCTGGTTAGTTCTAGGTGAATATGGGAGGTAATCCCCGAAATCATTCACTGGTGCTTGATTATCCATGCTGCCATAACCGGTGTAGCGCTCAATCTCTTCATGCAAGACAATCGAGTCTACGCCAAGTTCACGCAATACTTTCCCGGCAAAACCGTTTGTTTCAATACTTAGAGCAAGTAACAAATGCTCCGTGCCAATTACACGATGGCGAAAACTCAACGCCTGTTCTTGTGCAATTACTAACGTATTTTTAGCACTCTCAGAAAAACTCTTTTCCATGTAATCACCGCCTTAACTTGACTTATTACAATATACCAATCGACCAAAAATGTAAAATTTTTTGATTAATTAAAAAAATCGGGAAAACAAGATTTGAACTTGCGACCTCTGCGTCCCGAACGCAGCGCTCTACCAAGCTGAGCTA
>CAMJXI010000111.1 GCA_946409675.1 uncultured Lactobacillus sp.
TGTGGAATCGTGATTGCAGACGAAAATACCAATATTGCAAAAATGAAGCAAGAATGGCGTAAAAATGGAATCATGCCCCTGAACTTTGAGGTTCATTCATTGAGGTAAGTTATGAATAATTCAAATGAACAAAGTAAGAGATCCCACCGTAAAGATGAACATCTGGCACTCGCTAAGGCGTTCTACTCTGAAAATACGAAAAATAGTTTCTCAGAGATGGCGTTGGTTCGACCAACTTTGCCTGAAACGACTATTGATCTTAATAATTTAAAAACTACCTTCTTGGGACGCAACGTCAGTGCGCCCTTTTTTATTAATGCGATGACGGGTGGATCGCTCAAGTCTAAACAGATTAACCAAGACTTGGGTGCACTTGCCAACCAGTTTCAAATTCCAATTGCACTTGGTTCGGCTAGTATTTTGACTTACGAACCAGCATTGCTCGAGACGTTTACGAGTGTACGGGTAGAAAATCCGACCGGTGTGGTTTTGGCAAACGTTAACCCTAATACCCCATTAGAGACCGTTAAGATAATCGTAGATGCTGTTGAACCAACGGCTTTGCAAGTTCACGTGAATGCAGTCCAAGAGCTCGTCATGGCTGAAGGAGACCGCGATTTTCACTGGTTGGACAAAATTCTGCAAATCAAAGAGGCATCTTCTGTGCCAATTATCGTTAAAGAAGTTGGTTTTGGTTTTGATCTGGCAAGTCTCAAGTTACTTGAGCAAAATGGTATCCAGTATGTGGATGTCTCGGGCACTGGTGGGACCGATTTTGCGCAGATTGAAAACTTTCGTCGGCCAGGTCGCGATTATGACTATCTTTTAAACGAACTTGACTCAATTGGTACGTCGACTGTCCAAAGCCTCTTGAACGTGCAACAAACGACGCTCACCTACTTTGCTTCTGGCGGTGTTAAAAATCCACTTGATGTACTGAAGTGTTTGGTTCTTGGTGCTTCTAGTGTTGGAATCAGTAATGAGTTCTTACAAATCTACCAAGATACTGGCAGAGCAGGTCTGCAACAGAAATTGACGACTTGGATAGAACAGCTTGCTGGACTCCTAGCAATTTTTGGAGCGAACGACTTGACTGAGGTGCAAAATATTCAGTATCGAATTAAAAATAGTTAAACAAAAAAATCTGCCTAGGCAGATTTTTTTTAGTTTAACCGTAATCCTTTCGGATAAAAGTTCTTTAAAATTTGATCATTTCCAATCTTTCCCCACGAAAATATCTTATTTTTGTATGATACAAAAACGTATCCCCGTAAGCTTGAGCCGACTTTGATAGTCTCGCCGTGACTGAAGCGTTCAAACTCAGCTTGGGTTGGTAAATCAAAGGTATTTGTGGAATCTCCGGCAATGGCCTCGGCCAAATGTTGGTGCGGTTCAACCCGCTTGACTTTCAATTCACCAAGAGCCAAACCGTTGCGTAGTATTCGTAATCCTGTCACAACTTCTGGGTCCAAAGCCGGAACGAAGAGATGTTCATTTCTGTTGGAAATTTGTGTTTCGTTTATGACATTCGTTAAGTTAGTGGCGCTGAGAAATTCAGCGACCACTTTTTCTTGGCTTTTATCTAAGCCAGAATTGTCGTTTTTATTAGAGTTATTCTTTCTTTGATTAGCTCTATTGTTTCTTTTATTATCTTTTTTACTTCTTTTGACTCTGTTTTTCGTTTCTTTTTCAACGCTTGGTTCATTTGTCTCATAAATCGTGTTTAATTCTACTTCGGACTCAGCCTTTTGGAGCTTGGCGACAAACTGACCCTCACCAAAGTTCCGACTAGTCCAAAAACGCGCGGTATTCGTCAGTGCCGGATTAGCAGTTGTGCCCCACTCTGGCCGACCGGGATCAAATTCCTGGTAAACCTTAATGGGACTTATTTCTAAATCAGAATATTGTTTCAATAGAAATTCGACGATTTGCTCGTCTTCTTCTGGTGAAAAAGTACAAGTCGAGTAGATCAATTGTCCACCCGGTTTGAGCATCTTGTAAGCTTCTGTGACAATTTCTTTTTGGAGTTTGGCACAATCCAAGACGTACTGATTAGACCAGTACTGAATTGCATCGTGATCCTTACGAAACATTCCCTCTCCCGAACAAGGCGCGTCGACCACTATTTTATCGAAGAACTGGGGGAAAAACTTACTCAACTTATCAGGTGCCTCATTGGTCACTACTGTGTTTTTAATGCCCCAACGTTCCACGTTTTCGAGCAAAACTTTGGCTCTTTTGGAATTGATTTCGTTACTAACCAAGACACCTTCACCAAGCATTGCAGACGCTCGTTGGGTGGTTTTGCCTCCGGGAGCTGCACAAAGGTCGAGTACCTTTTCGCCTGGCTTAACGTCTGCAATTTCTGCCACGTACATGGCTGCCGGGTCTTGCGAGTAGACATAACCTGCTAGTTGTTCCACATCCCGACCAGAAATCTGGCCGCCATAAGCGTTTTTGATATGGGGCACCGAATTAGCCAGGCTGTAGCTGATCTCTTCAAAATTGGATTTGAGCGGGTTTAAGCGAAAGGCTTTAACCGGTGGCTCGTCAAAAGATGAAAAGAGTTGATTTGCTCTTTCTTCACCTAAAAGGTTGGTATATTTGGTAAGAAATTCTTCAGGTAATGCGACCAATGTGTTAGTCCTTTCTGCGGTTGAGTAGCACGGTCATTGTAAAGGTAATCACTTCTAACACCCATGTGATAGCAAGTATGATTACCAGATCAGTTTGTTTAGAGAAGTACATCGTAAAGTTTGAAATTAAGAGCGGTAAGAGGACGGTCAACAAGCTCACACCGGCAAAACGAATGACCTTATTGGTGAGTAGCTTTTCTAAGAGACTGCCTTTCACGTTTGAACGAATCGAAATCTGGGTTGTTTGCACCGCCATCAAGACACTTAAGATCAGAATGATGACAATCAAAGCGATTGTCAGACCAAATTCCAACTTAGTTTTATTCGGGTCAATCTTGACTTGTTTGATAAAGCTTGGGGTTTTACTCTTACCACTGAGGTACTTAGTGAATTTTTTTAGTTGAGTTTTATTCAAGCCATCAACGACGACTTGGTAATTCTTCAATTTAGCGCTGCTATTTGATTGCAAAGCACCCGTGGTGAGATAATAACGGTCTTGGAGGTAACTTTGCTTTAAGGTACCAATAACGGCGATATATTGGCCATTCTGGTTAATGTATTTGTTATTTTGGACATTGAGGACTTCAACAATCGGATTGTCCGAAATGATGGAGAATGTTACTTTGCCCGCAAAGTCGGTTTTCGAGAAATATCTGCCCTTCTCAGTTGGTAATTCTGGTAAATCGAAGTTTGCCCAAATCAGGACTTTTTTGTTGTCTGATTTACTAATCAATTGAATTTGTGTATTGGTTTTTGGAAAAGATTTTTCGGCATAAGTAACCATGTTCTTGATTGAGGTGTTCTTGGGGGAAGTGATTTCTTTTGCTTCAGCCGTTAAGCCGTTAGTGGCCAGCGTGAATTGCGCCTTGGTCGATTGCACATCAGAGATGAGAAATGAGATTCCTAAGAAACTTAGAAAAGTTAAAATGATGAGTAAGTATTTTTTCATGTTTTCTGTTTTCCCCTTTTCTTGATGTTAACTCGCTTATTTAGCTTAACTAACCACCATAATTTGCTCGTTGATGAAATCAAAGGAAGCAAAGCTCTTTGAAATCTCTTGCGTAATAAATCGTTTTAGTTTTGCCTTGTACCAAAAACTAGCCGTATTGGTGGCCCCACGATATTCGCCAATCATTAATAATACCGGTTTTTGGCTCAATTTTCTATATTCTTCCAGAAACTTAACATCTGCATTACCAAAATTCGGTGACCACGACCAGATGATAAAGTCGACTTTGGTGCTATACTGCTTGAGTGCAGTTATCGCGTCCATGTCTTCGACTTGCAGATACTTCTTTGATCCAGTCTCACTCGTCTTACTCCACGAGAGGTCGTCTGTGCTTTTTATGTCACAGCCACAAGCTTTAAAGCCTGCACCCCACATCGCATTTCCGGCCATGACCTCAAGCCCAGAGCTCAGTTTAAAATGCTCTTTGAGAAGTTGGCAAGTTTTTAGGTTAACTAAGGACCACAGTCCATAGTGGATGGAGAGGTACTGCCTGAAGTTATCTAGTAGATTAAGACAAATATGTAGTCTGTTTCTTTGTTGTTTTGTCAGACTAGTTTTCAGGTTCTCCATCTCATCATATTCAAAGGATAAATTTTCTAGTTGGTGGTCTGGAATCTTTCTTTGGTCAAGGGTCTCTAGGACAGATCGGAAGAGCACACGTCTGAACTCCAGTCACCAATGGAAATCTC
>CAMJXI010000112.1 GCA_946409675.1 uncultured Lactobacillus sp.
CCCGGATCACTAATGACCGGCATCCCCGCGTCACTGATTTGGGCGATACTGATGCCCTCATCCAAAATCCGTTGAATTAATTCTGGAGCCTTGGCTTTCGCATTAAATTCGTGAAAACTCACAAAACGGTTAGAAATGCCAAGTAGCTCCAAAAGCTTACCAGAGTTTCTGGTATCTTCTGCAGCTACGAGGTCAACTTCTTGTAAAATTTCTTTGGCCCGAATCGTAATATCACTTAAATTTCCGATTGGTGTCGGCACTAAATAGAGCTTCCCACCATCATCCTTAAAACTACTTTGTTTTTGCATTTTTATTTTTCTCGCTGCCATTATGGTTGTGATCTAAAATACTTAGACAGAACACACACTCTTCATTTTCCAAGCGGTGTGAACCGTAGTACATGTTACAAATATGAAAACCGGACTGATAAATCTTACGCAAACCCGCCAACCCATCTTGTTTAACCTTGGGTTTTTGTTTTGCCGAAAGATTTTCCACCTTCTCACGTAGTAACTGGTTCTCTATTTTCAGCTCAGTATTTTCCTTTAAAGCTTCCAGCAAATCGTTCTGGAGCCCCTCAACTGTTGGAATCATACCTCGCAGATTTTTTAATAATTCATCTAATTGTGTATATGGATCAGTCAATTTATTATCCTCAAAATTCAATTGCCAGGATTAAGTAATTCAGACAACTACTAAAGCTGACATTATATGAACGCATTTCATTAACTTTAAAAATGGTACTTAAAATCTGTTGGTTGATTTGCAAGTCGTTTCCTGCTTGCAAGTTTTGGTCAGTAATTTGTTGTAATTTAGCCAATACAAAAGATTGGGCTGCCTTACTGATATTCAAATCTAAAATCTGTTTCACCGTCAAAACCGCGTGGTTATTGTGCTGTACTAAATCGTTGTACAAGCCCTGAATCAATTCTTCTAACTCAGTTGTGTCTTCTAATTGATCTAACTCGCTGCTGCTTAAACCGAGGTTGGCAACAGAGTCCGGGATATTTTCGGTCGTATTTTCAAAATTTACCAGTTGTGTCCGTGAAATGATGGTGGGCAAGATTTGGTTGACGTTGTTGGCAATCAAAATTGTAACAACGGGAGCAATTGGTTCTTCTAACACGTTAAGTAAGGCATTAGAAGCAGACAAGGTCATCTTTTGGGCATCGTTGATGATGAAGAAACGACGACTTCCTTCGACAGGGCTCTTGGCTAATTCTTCCTTCAAAGGCCGAATTAAACTAATCCCCAAACTTTGTTTCTCGAGTTCCTCCACCAAGAAAACGTCTGGGTGGTTGCTCGACAAAACTCTTTGGCAATTGGCACAAGTTCCATCAGGTCGGTTGTCCGTTTCGCCTTCGCACAAAAACAAGCAGGCTAACCAGTTTGCAGTGGCAACCGCAACTTGGTTATCCGAGCTCACAAAAAGATATGAGTGACTAATTGCGTCATGTTCATAGGCTTGTCTGAGATCTCTACTTACTTTTTGATCAACATCTTTAAAAACTACATTATTTTCCATTGGCTTAGATTAATAACGTTCAAATTGATCAACTGGCATTACGAAAACAGTTGCACCACCAACTTCAACTTCAACGGGATATGGCATTGCCATGTCGACACCGAGTTCAAGGTTGGGCATTGGGCTCATGAACTGTTTGCGTGCATGAGAAGTCTTCTTGATGATATCGAGGACTTCATAGACACGTTCGTCTTCAATCCCGATGATAAAAGTGGTGTTACCAGCTTTTAAGAAGCCACCAGTAGTCGAAAGTTTAGTTGCCCGGATATCGTTATCGATAAATTCTGAGCTTAAGACATTGCTGTCTTTGTCTTGAACAATTGCAAGGATTAATTTCATTATGTATTCTCCTTATTTGACGAAAATTTGTGGAAGCCTATTTCTTATAATTTTAACACCATCAGCTACTACTTGGCTCAATTCTTGATTAGCATCGACCGGAATAATTCTTTCCGGATACTTTTTCAGCAATTCACGGTAGGTAGCAGTCAAGCGGTTATGGAAATCAATCTTTTCTTGTTCCAAGCGATCTTCTGAACCCGCGCGACTTTTGGCAATACGAGCTAGCCCAACACTTGGGTCAACATCAAAGTAAATAGTGAGGTCTGGCGTGAGGTTCTCTGTCGCAAAAGCGTTAATCTCGGCCACTGCGTCCACACCGATTTCGCGTCCACCACCTTGATAAGCTAATGAGCTATCAACGAAGCGATCGCTAATCACGATTTTACCAGCATCTAAAGCGGGCTTGATAATCTCTGCGACGTGTTGGCGTCTTGAGGCCGCATAAAGTAAAGCTTCAGTTCTCTTGTCCATTTCTGGAGTATTGGGGTCTAAAATAATGTCCCGAATTTTTTCGGCAATGCGTGAACCACCTGGTTCGCGTGTCAGCAACGGTTCACTTACTAAGTTCTCGCTGATTGCAGCCATAATTCCATTTAATGCGCTTGTTTTTCCAGCACCATCTGGGCCTTCAAAAGTAATAAATACACCGTTCATATTTTTGCCTCCATGGTTAAAATTGTACTTGAATATTGCCGAACATGAAAGTACAAAAAAAGGCACGAGATTAGTAAATCTTCGTCACCCTATTGTGAAATAACGCTATTGGTTTGCTCTGAAGGGGCGTTGCGTAGGCGTGCTTCCTTGTACAAAAAATTATATTTGGCGTGCAAAATTTTGCTGGCAATTAAATTATCGGCCGATTGGTCCATGGCTAAAGAATTTAAGGTTTTCTCGTAAGCAATCTTCTTTTGCAACTCCCCAACTAGATGGAGCAGATTTTCGTCCCCTAGTTGTTTAACTGATTTTTTCTTTGCCATTATAACTCGGTCCTTCCAGAAACGGCGCGCTTCAAAGTTAATGAATCAGCGTATTCGATGTCAGAACCAACGGCGAGACCACTTGCTAAACGGGAAACTTTAATCCCGGCTGGTTTAATCAGGCGACTGATGTACATCGCAGTCGATTCGCCTTCAGGCGTTGAGTTAAGTGCCAAGATGACTTCGTTTACTTCACTAACTTGTAACCTAGTAATCAAAGACTTGATGTTCAAATCCTCAACTCCAATGCCGTCGAGCGGTGACAAAACACCATGCAAGACGTGATACAAGCCGTTGTATTCGCCCATGTCTTCAAAAGCCATGATGTCTTTGGCTTGTTCAACCACCAAAATCTTAGTTTGATCACGACTGGCATCCCTGCAGATAAAGCAAGGATCTGTCTCGGTGATGTTGCCACAAATCGAGCAAATACGCAGTTTTGACTTCACGTCGAGTAAACTGGTAGAAAATTTCTCAACCGTTTCTTGGTCCATGTCCAAAGTAAAAAAAGCTAGCCTAGTCGCGGTCTTTTCACCGATTCCGGGTAACTTCATGTAGCTCTCGATTAACTTTGCAATTGGTAATGGATATTGCATGAATTAACTCCTACATCATTCCTTGTGAGTACTTGCCCATTTTGGCTTTAGTTTCTTCGTTGATTTGTCCAAGCGCATGGTTCACTGCGTCAACTACTAAATCTTGTAACATATCTGGGTCTTCTGGATCAATAATTTCGGGTTTGATTTCGATTGCCTTTAATTGGTTGTCACCAGTAAAAGTTGCTGTGACATAGTCATTAGCGGATTTACCCACAAATTCTGTGGCATTAATCTCTTTTCTAGTTTCTTCCATTTCTTTTTGCATCTTTTGTGCTTGTTTCATTAATTTTTGCATATTTGGCATTCCACCACGCATAATTATTTCTCCTAATCTTTAATATCAATCATATCGTCACCAAAGAGGTCACGTGCTTTGCTAATTATAGCATTTTCTGCTGGTTCTTCCGGTGTTTTTTCTGCGTCGGAACCACTTACTGCGTTCTTTTTAACTTCATTTCTGTGTAAATCTAAGTATTCTTGGCGCAAAATTGGCCAGTCTTGTTGCGGTACCAAAACTAATTCGATATTCTTCTTGGTCAAGACGGCTAGGCTATCGGTCAATTGATTGACAAAAGTTGAGTCGCTTGTTGCCCGTTCGAACCAAAGCTGGTAATCAAAGGCAACGACACAAGCATCGGGACCGGCGGCAACGGGACTGGAAACATCCATCATTGCGCGTTGGGAAACTTCTAGCTTGCTCATCAAATCAGGCCAAACGTCTTTTACCTCATTCAAAGCAGACTTCGTCGCGGTACTAAGCACCTTGAAGACACCGTTACGGTATTTAGCTTTTAATTGCGGCGACTTAGTTGCTTTAGATCGGAAGAGCACACGTCTGAACTCCAGTCACCAATGGAAAT
>CAMJXI010000113.1 GCA_946409675.1 uncultured Lactobacillus sp.
GTATCGGGATGACCCTTTTAATCTCACTCGTAGCAACAATCATCGGTTTTGTCATCGGTCTCTTAATTGGGATTGTCAGAACTATCCCAGATCCAACTACTAGAGGTAAGAGATACGGCTTGAAATTCGTTAACTGGCTTTTGTCAGTCTACATCGAAGTCTTCCGTGGAACACCTATGATGGTCCAAGCAGCCGTTATCTACTACGGGGTGGCCCAAGTCTTCGGGTTGAACCTTGATCGGACATTTGCAGCGATTTTCATCGTTTCAATCAACACTGGGGCTTACTTAGCTGAAGTTGTCCGTGGTGGTATTATTTCAACTCCAGAAGGCCAATTCGAAGCAGCTAGTGCTTTAGGGATGACTCATTTCCAAAGAA
This sequence comes from uncultured Lactobacillus sp., assembly GCA_946409675.1. Lineage (GTDB taxonomy): Bacteria > Bacillota > Bacilli > Lactobacillales > Lactobacillaceae > Amylolactobacillus. The sequence continues at coordinate 379 of CAMJXI010000113.1, forward strand.
TGCGCAAAATTATTTTGCCACAAGCTATCCGCAACAGTTTACCTTCAATCACCAACGAATTTATCGTGAACATCAAGGATACTTCAGTATTGAGTATCATCTCAGTTTCAGAATTATTCTTCACTGGTTCAACGATTGCCGGACAGAACTTCCAGTTCTTCCACACATACTTGACTATTTCATTTATCTACTTATTAATGACCTTCACGATTACCAGAATCTTCCGAGTAATCGAAAGAAAGCTTGAGGGTCCAAGCAACTACAACTTGATGGCGAACCAAATCCAAATCAAGACATCAAAGACGGAGGTCCACTAACATGACAGAAAATACGATTGTTTCACTAAAAAATATTAAAAAAGTTTTTGGGGACCACGAAGTTTTGACGGACATCTCACTCGATGTGCACGAAGGTGAAGTTGTAACAATCATCGGACCTTCTGGCTCTGGTAAATCTACCCTCTTGCGTTGCATCAACTTGTTGGAGCAACCAACTGATGGCCAGATCATCTATGATGGCAAAAACGTTTTGGAACCAGGCTACGACATCACGAAATATCGTGCTAAAGTCGGCATGGTCTTCCAATCCTTCAACCTTTTCAACAACTTGAACGTATTGCAAAACTGCACGGTCGGTCAAATGACTGTCCTGCACCGTTCAAAAGAAGAGGCAGAAAAAATTGCCTTAGAAAACCTGGCAAAAGTTGGGATGGAACCTTACGTTAATGCAAAACCCCGCCAATTATCTGGTGGACAAATGCAACGTGTCGGAATCGCCCGCGCCGTTTCGATGGATCCAGACGTTCTTCTTTTCGACGAACCAACTAGTGCACTCGATCCAGAAATGGTTGATGATGTTTTGGACTCAATGAAAGCGTTGGCTCATACCGGATTGACCATGATTTTGGTAACTCACGAAATGTCTTTTGCGCGGGACGTTTCTGATAAGGTTATCTTCATGGATCAAGGTGTGGTTGCTGAGACTGGCACTGCAGAACAAATCTTCAGTAACCCACAAGAAGCCCGTACCCAAGACTTCTTGAAGAGATACTTGGCAAGACTATAACCAACAAAAAAAGTTTACTAAGGATTTTAATCCAAGGTAAACTTTTTTATATACTCTAATTACAACACTTTGCGCTCTGCGATAGCTTCGATTTCAACTTGTGCACCAAGTGGTAAGGCACTAACTTGAATTGCTGTCCGTGCAGGATAACTCTCACCAAATTTATCGGCGTAGATCGTGTTAAACTCGGAGAATTTGCCCATATCTGTGAGGTAGACGGTCGCTTTGAGGACGTGAGCTAAATCACTGTGTCCTGCCAGTAAAACTTGTTCTAGGTTGTCTAAAGCTTGTTTTACTTGATCCGCAAATTCTGCCTTTAATTCGTTCGTGCTAGCATCAAGTCCAATTTGACCTGAAGTAATCAAAATATTGTCGGCACTCGTTGCATGGACATATGGTCCAATCGCTTTTGGCGCCTTCTCTGAGTTAATTCTTTTCATTATTCTACCTTTCATCTAAATCCAAATTCTCCAACAATTTATATCAAAGACTCTCTATTTGTTAGTTTATCTAATTTAAAGTTACTTTCAAAATATTTACGCCTGGTATTGCGTAAATCCAAGTAATCACTATTTAAACTATCGAGTGCATCTTGAAATTTCTTGTTTTCTTTGCGAATTGCATTTAGTTCGGGGTCATTTACAACGTTCTTCAAATGGGTTTTGACAATCAATAAATTTCTTCTTTTAGTAAATTCTGCCTGCATCGCTTTAGTGAGTTGCTCGTACTCAACTAATTGCGCGTTGATCGTCGTTAACTTGTCGTTGAGCGACTTAAACAGGTTATATGGCATATTTCCTTTGATTTCGTTGCATTCGGCACAGGAGAGCGTTAGGTTGCCGATTGAGTTATCCGCACTCAGCGAAACGGGGTTCATGTGATCGACGCTATTTCCCTCACGGCCACAATACTGGCAAACGTGATTGAACTCACGCCGGACCATTTCTCGGGAAATAAAATCCAAGTCGTTCAAATCATAGTTGATGTGAAAGCCGATTAGTTCCAAATCTTTTTTGAAATCACCAGTTAACTTGGCAAAACTTTCGCCCGTAATTAACATGAACATTTTCTGGTTGAATATTTCCTGGGAAATCTGGGTCTGCACTAACTCGTTGGTGTCATAGCTCGAGATTAAATTTTCGAGATACTTAGTGGGACATTTCGAGGCAAAAATTACTTTGTTTGCTTCTGCCACTTCTTTTTGGTTGTTTTTCATATTCTTACCAAAGAATTCGCAACCAGCAATCTTGCTCACATCAAAAATAATGGGGTTGGAATAATCTTGTTCTGCGACTCCGCCCTGCTTGCAAATCGCGCAAATACTGCTCAGTCCCGTTAAATTATTTTTTTCATCCACGTGAAAATAACGTGAATCCATTCGTAATTCACACGATGCACAACGTAGTCTCATTAGTAGTCCTCAATTAAGATGTCCCAAGCCACTTTTTGTAATTTGTCACGGTTGATAAAGTCGTCTTTGAATAAATCAGGCAAAATTTCCTTGATGAAATATTGCACCGAAGGCATCTCATCGTATTTTTTGATGGTTGAAAGGCTCTCTTGGAACATGTCTAAGAAGACATCTGATGGATTTCCTTTTTGAATTTCACCGTAGGATTCGTAAATCAAATCCATCTTATCTGCCACCGACAAAATTTTGCCTTCAATCGTGTCGTCTTTACCTTCTGATAAACGACGCTTGTAGCGCTCTTGCAGTTCTTTTGGAATTTCGTTTTGAATGAAGTTGGAGGTTAAGGAACTCTCAACGTCGGACAACATTTGGCGTAGTTCGTGCGTAGCGTATTTGACCGGCGTTTTGATGTCACCGATAAATCGTTCAGTGTAATCGTGGTTCAGTGATTTTTCGTAAAGTCGTTGCCAATCAATCTCTTGGCCGTTGATTTCTTCTAAATCACCAAGCATTTGGGCAATCTCGGCCACCCGAAACGAATGGGCTGCCACCGAGTGTTGTTGGTACTTAAAGTAGCCCGGTGCGCGGTCGATTGTTTCCAAATTATTTAAACCTTGTAAAAAAGCGTGTAATCCCATAAGAAGACCTCCATTTTTACGATAAATTTTTACTATACTAACAAAAATCATAAGCCTAAGCAAATAAAAAAGCGACCATTCAGCATGAATAATCGCAAATTTCGTTATTAAATTACGAGTTTTTAAAGGCTAGTGGTTAGGATTGGGAATGGTGACAGTAATTGTCGTTCCACTACCCTCTTCACTCTCAAGCTGAATAGTTCCATGATGAAATTCGACCACGTGTTTAACAATCGAGAGTCCCAGTCCAGTCCCGCCGGTTTTCTTAGAGCGTGATTTATCAACCCGGTAGAATCGTTCAAAAATCCGGTTTTTATTCTCAACAGAGATTCCAATCCCGGCATCAGTCACACTAATTTCCACTGCATCTTTCAATTCAGTCAGATTGACCGTGACCTTGCCTTTTAGCCGGTTATATTTGATGGCATTAGAAATTAGGTTGTTCAAAAGTTCTGCAATCATCCGCCGATTGGCGGTCATAATGATATTTTCTTTACTCTGAACCACAATCGTAATCTCTCTTTGGTCCGCGTTAACCTGCTGTTCGCGGATGACATCATCTACTAAATCACGGAGATTAAATCCCGTGAATTCAGTCGTTAGTTCGCCCTCATCAAATTCCGAAAGCTTAATGATGTCTGAAATAATATTGTTCAAGCGCTCTGTTTGCACATTTATTTTGTGCGCAAACTGGGCAACGTCTTCTGGTTTGGCCGTCAGATCGGAAGAGCACACGTCTGAACTCCAGTCACCAATGGAAATCTC
>CAMJXI010000114.1 GCA_946409675.1 uncultured Lactobacillus sp.
CAGCTTTAGCAGCAACATTGTTAATGTCCGGCTCTGCAGCGACAGCAGCAACTGTGTTTGCGAACGGTGCGGATGGTGGTACAACCGGTACAACTAACACCGTTGTCGACTTTACTAAGCCAGAAGAACCGGTCCAACCACTTCTTCCAATTAACCCGGATGAACCTGCAGTGACCCCTAAAGGGACATTATCCTTGATTTATGTTACTGATTTGTTGGATTTTGGCCAACACCGTGCCGGTGAAAAGACAGATTTTACAGCTGAAAAAGGTGACCAAGCTTATACAGCTGACAAGCAAGTTATTAAAGGGAAAGATACTAATCCAACACAAAATTTCTTCATGCAAGTTTCTGATGCTCGTGCTGACGGTATAGGTGGTTGGAAAGTTAGCGGTAACCTAAAATCCGATGAGGGAATTACAATCACTTTCCCACAAGCAGATAAAATTCATTCATCACTATTCCAAGAAGGTCAAGATGGTTTAGGTAATGTTACTACAGCACAGTCAGTACTTTCTAACAACGCAGATACTCCATTTTTCCAAACCACTGCCGCAGCAAATGGATATGGTAGTTGGTTGCGTGAAAATGATGCGACCAAAATTATGATGACAGTTCCAGCAAACAAACAAGCAGGAAAAATTACAAATACAATCACTTGGACGTTAGCAGCAAATCCTGAGGATCCTACAACGGAAATTCCACCTGTTAAACCAACAACTCCTCCATCAGATCCTGCTAATGGCACTCAAGGCTAAAACTAGTTCCATGCGTGACCCAAACGTCACGTTTTTTTGCTGAGGAGGTGTCGCATAATGAAAAAAATTAAAATAATTTGCGCACTTTTGCTTTCCTTTCTCACATTAAGTTTTGGTAATTCACAAACAACTAAAGCAGCCGACAACCCGAGTGATTATTCCGTCACTCCAGTGATGCCGGCCAACCAACGCAAGGATGTTTCCGGTTATTTCGACTTGATCATGACCAAAAATCAGAAACAGGATTTGGCCATTCAAATCAACAATGGTGCAAAAACCGAGACGACTTTTGAAGTATATCTTAATCCTGCGATGACTTCCGATGGCGGGGCAATCGACTACGGTATTCGTAATGCCAAAGTCGACAAGTCCGTGCCCTTTGATATTCGTGATGTTGCAAAACTCGACAAGCATTCTTACACGGTGCCTGCAAATAGCAGTATTAACGTGCCGATTCATTTACAAATGACGAGCCAAGCATGGCAAGGTCGAGTTCTTGGCGGAATCAACATCCAGAAAACCGGTAAAGGAGCTCAAACGGGTACTTCCGAAAATGCTTCGATGCGGACCAAAATTGCCTATTCAGTCGCTTTAGTTTTGCAACAAAAATTAGAGAAAATCACCCCGAACCTGAATTACAAGACGACCGGACCCGCCAAGGTTAACGGCTATGCCACGATTCAGATGTCGTTTCAAAATCCTACACCAACCATTATTCCTAACCTGATTTTCACGACCGTTCTTAAAAAAGAAGGTAAGACGTACATTGAAAATACTTCGAATGAATATTCGGTGGCACCTAACACGGCGTTTCACGTCAACTTGGGTCTGGATGCACAACGCGTCGAACCAGGCAAGTATCAACTCGATGTAGTTGCAAGGTCGGGACCATTTTCTAAATGGCATTTCACAGATAATTTTGAAATCCTACCAGCGAAAGCTGATAAGGTGAACCAAAACGCAATCTTTCCTGCAAAAGCCGGGATTGATTGGTGGAAGGTAATTGCAATTGTAGCAATTATTATCTTCATAATCGCGCTGATTTTGTTAGTAGTTTATTGGCGCAAGAGAAACAAAAAATTAGACCAGCATAGTCCAGATGTTCAGCTGAGATAGGGGGTTAAGATGAAAACAATTCTTAAAAGATTAACTATTTGTGCCATTTTAACTTTTTGTCTGGGTTGTTTCATGACGACTACGCAAGTAGAGGCCCGTTGTGACGGCGGATTTACCGGGACGAGTGAGACAAATATTTCGTTTACACCCGCTCTAAATCCGGGCAAGGATGATACGGATGAGCCAAATCCAGATCAACCGGGAACAACTGACCCAAATATTCAATCGAATAATGATGAAGAAAAACCAGAAGGCTCAGATGATCAAAACGTTGCTCACAACCAAATTGTGAATCCACCAAGTGGACTAGTAGCAATGGGTCAAAATCCGATTCAAAGCAACCAGACGACGAGTAGCACCTTACCGCAGACAAGTGAAAAATCGTCTACTAACGTTGTGGTAGCTGGATTAGTTTTGATTTTGACTGGAATTTTGATTGGATCAGAAATGAAGCTGGAGGCCAAAAAATGAAACAAAAGAAATTAATGTTTCTTGTTGCTAGTTTTGCGACCGTGACAGCTTTGATCGCGAGTTCGGCGACAGCAATGGCGCTGGATAGTAATTCCAAAGACTCGGATATTAGTCTGAAATTTGGGGATAATCCAAGTATTCCGCTGATAAATCCGAACAATGCATCTACCGAGGAAAATCCTAAGGACGTCGACAATAATGTGGGTACCGGCCAAATCGGTGAATTAACAATTGATGAGGTTCCTAAAACTTTTAATTTTGGTAGTCATCGTGCAGGGTCTGGACCAGATACTTTTAATCTAAATCCAGATATGAATCCCAAACCGGATAGTCCCAATGCCGGCAACTATGTTGTGCAATTTACGGATACCCGGACAAAGAGCGGGTACTCGGTATTGCCGAAGGTTAGTATGTTTTCTGATGGGAACGGAAATGACATGGTAGGTGCAAGTATTAACTTTGCGATACCATCGGGTCTTGCATCGGGAAATGGACCAATGATTCAAGGTGAAGTCCTGGGGCATGAACCACCTGATGCCGCAATTGGTCCACCAACAGCTTACGCAATTCATGCACCTGCTAATGGTCAAGGCTACCCACAGACGTTGTTCAAGGGAATGATTGGTGATTCCAATAATGCCACGGGTAAAGGTTCTTGGAAGGTGCTCTACAATCCTAGGGACATTACGATTACAATCCCAGCCAAGAACCAGAAAAATGGTGTGTTTAAAAGCACAATTACCTGGGTAATAATTCCCGAAACGACTGGTTAATAGTTCAAAGATAATTTATTTGATTTAAGTTAAAGAAAGGCGAGAACGATGCAAATGAAAATTAAAAAATGGTGTTTTAAGATTATCCTGGCCACAATGACCACCATTCTTCTTTTGCCATCAATCGCCGGCATGACAGATGTTTTAGCAACCGGAACAGATACGATTCAAGACTGGAAACAGTATTATCAGCGTGATCAAAACGAGAAGATTCCAATGCCGATTTCTGGTGCAACTCAGCGTGGGCTCCAATTTAATCGGCCAGTGTATCAAAATGACCATGCTCATTCAGACGGTGCTGCTACTAATTCAAATTTTAGTACTTATATTAATACACTGATCACTTCAAATGGTCCGGTAAATTCTAAGCAAGAAACCGCAGCATCATATATCGTACCTGCCACGACAACCTCACCTATTAAAAGTAGATACCCATATCCTTTGATGCAAACAGATTATTCTGTTATAGACAGTTACCTAATTGATCAAACAGGGACCGGACATAGTTATTCTTATGTCAATAAAGACAAGCCCCAACTAAACACCACGACATATATTGCCCCAATTCCTATTCCTTTTAGTACGGAGCCTCATCTTAATAAGGATGCAATTGTGCCACTGACCACTCAGGCTGCCAGAGATAAGTTCAAAACAACGTTAGAAAATTACAACATTGATTGGAATAAGAATGGGATATTAACTATGAAAATTGATTATTCCATGGCGTTTAAAAATGCGACTCAAATTGGATTTAGAGATAAAATTAAAAATTCCGGTCTAGGGTTCAACGTTTACTTCCGCTTACCAGATAGCTACACCACTAGTACTTTTAATAAAGCTATTGTGCCTGGAACATATTATTATGATTATGTTCCACCATCAACCCAGTATGGCGATTTTGATGAGACTTCAGGATCATATTTTAAATTTAAAGTGGGTCTCTCAAGATATAATCTCGTTTTTGGTAGTGTGAGCAAGAAAGATCGTGGCTTTGTTTTAACTGGTGATGCATATAACGGCCTTACGAGTTTTCAGCCGATTGATGATCACTTTTTGAAGTTTTCTTTGACTCCTTCAAATCAAGTTGATGGAATGACTCCATTTGATATTCTTTTAAAGGA
>CAMJXI010000115.1 GCA_946409675.1 uncultured Lactobacillus sp.
GATTTCCATTGGTGACTGGAGTTCAGACGTGTGCTCTTCCGATCTGTTTGCGCGCTGTACTCCAGCCATTCTGGCACAATCGTTAAGTCATGCGTCACTTGAACGACGTCATAGAACTTCTTCCAGGCCTGGTTCCAGTCGGTATCTTCGACAAACGCAAAAGTGATGTCTCCGGTGCCAATTGCCAGGTCATAGGATTTTAGCTCGGTCAACTTAGCCTCGATTGCCTTTGCGAGATCAGCAGTAGCCGTATCTGCCTTGAAAAAGCCGACTACTTCAATATCTTCGGGCAAATTAGTAATTTCATCTAAGTCAACGACTTCACCCATATGGTGCAGTTTAGCATCCTTGAAGTCTTGTAAACGGCGGACTTCAATTCCCTCAGCACCGAGGTCGGTCGTCAAGAACTCGGTTAGTGCTTCTTCAACTTCATGCGAAGTTTGGATATTCACTTGTAAAAGTTTCATTTGGTATAACCTCAGAATTAATTTATAAATTTACTTTTTCATGTATTCCTATTTTAACTTATTTTGACAGTAAAAACTCAACTGGTTATCATAATCTTTGAGGTAACTTAAATTATGGCAAAAAAAGCAAAAATAGATAAGACATTAGTCGAGAAAATTTTGGATCGCAAAAAAGTGGTCTACGAGTCCCTAACCTTTGCCACACAAAGAAAAGGCGACGTTGCCGATTTGGATATTTCCAGTTTAACTGAAAATAAAAGAATGGTCTACAAAACGCTCGTAGCTAGCGGAAATAAAACTGGTCCGGTAGTGGCTGTCATCCCCTTGGACCATCATTTGAGCTTGAAAAAACTAGCCAGTGTTAGTGGTAACAAAAAAGTTGAAATGATTCCGCTTAAAAAATTGGTAGCAACAACCGGTTATGTGCACGGAGCAAATACGCCGATTGGAATTTTTGAACAGCACCACTTCCCTATTTTTATAGAGGCAACTGCTGAAAATCAGGAAGCAATGGTTGTCTCGGCTGGTAAAGTTGGTCGGAGTATCAAAATCAAACCGAGTGACTTGGCAACGGTGACGGAAGCGACATTTGCGGACTTGAACGAGTAGATTATGGTATAACTTATTTTGAAAGCAAACTAATAATAAATGAGGTGAATAAAATGTTTAATCAAAACGCACCCAGATATGCTTCTTATGCGGTGATTGATCGCGTTCCTGGACCAATCATCGACTCAATCTGGTATTTAATCGATAACAACTTGACTGGTGTGGTCGAATTAAATCCCCTAATTGAATTTTATATTATCGGTCAAGATGACGGTTCGGCAGCATTTTTGTTCACCACTCAAGGCGATGAATTAAAAATCAAGTTTGATTTAAAGATTCCATATGACGCAGCCTATCCCCGAAAATTAATGGTTTATGATGATGGCGTCAACCAAACAGTTCTTCTACCAGGAGAAATCAAATAGCGAAATCCATAAAAATTGGATTTCGCTTTTTTAATGGAGTTTAAAATTTTGATTCTTAGTGAAAGCCTAGGGTCACTTTGGCAAAACGGCTCATTTTATCGATTCCCCACACGGGATACCAAACAAGGTTGATGTCACAGGTGTTCACACCGTCCACGCTGATTACTGCACGATGAATATCATCGTTGATCATGTCGCCTAAGGGACAACCCATGGTCGTTAAAGTCATCGTGACAACACAGTCGCCGCTTTCCACTTTCACATCATAAATAAGTCCCAAATTGACTAAATCCATTCCAATTTCTGGATCAATCACGTCTTCAAGTGCGGCAAAGACTTTTTCTTCGATTTCAGAATATGCTCTTGTTGTCATGTTTGCTCCTTTCATTATTGTAAATATTAATTGCAAACGATTGTTAGCCAATTCCACCGTCAAATTCCATCCCGATTAGGCGGTTTAATTCGACAGCGTATTCCATTGGTAGTTCTTTGGTAAATGGTTCAACAAAGCCCATCACAATAAGTTCGGTGGCTTTTTCTTCAGATAATCCCCTACTCATCAGGTAGTACAGTTGCTCTTCTGAAATTTTAGAAACTTTAGCTTCATGTTCCATCGTGACGTTGTTGTTCAAGATTTCGTTATAAGGAATGGTGTCGGAGGTTGATTGGTCGTCCATAATGATCGTATCACACTCAATATGCGAGAAAGATCCACTAGATTCAGGATCAAAACGGACTTGGCCACGATAATCAACTGCGCCGCCATCTTTAGCAATCGATTTAGAAATGATTGAACTCGAGGTATTTTTAGCATGATGAATCATCCGGGCACCGTTATCTTGGTCTACACCTTGACCAGCAACCGCGATGGAGAGCATCGTGCCTCGGGCACCTTGGCCGTCTAAGTAAACACTGGGATACTTCATGGTAATTTTTGAGCCTAAGTTACCATCCACCCATTCCATCGTGGCGTTAGCCATTGCTTGAGCGCGCTTCGTCTCCAAACTATAGACATTCTTCGACCAATTTTGGATGGTGGTGTAGCGACAATAGGCATTGTCCTCGACGAACACTTCCACAACAGCCGCGTGTAAACTATCAGACGAGTAGTTTGGTGCGGTACACCCTTCAACATAGTTGATTGAACCACCATCTTCGACGATGATTAGGGTTCGTTCAAATTGGCCGGAGTTTTCTGCGTTGATTCTAAAATATGATTGGATTGGTTGCTCGGTTCTGACACCTTTTGGCACGTAGATGAACGAGCCACCCGACCAAACGGCCGAGTTAAGAGCAGCAAACTTATTATCATTTGGGTGAACTAAGGTGGCAAAGTATTTTTTGAAAAGCTCAGGATATTCCTTCAAGGCAGTGTCCGTGTCGGTGAAAATAATCCCCAATTTTTCAAAGTCATCTTTCATATTATGGTAGACCATTTCAGATTCGTACTGCGCAGCTGTGCCGGCCAAGTACTTTCGTTCGGCTTCCGGAACTCCCAATTTTTCAAAAGTATTTTTGATTTCTTCAGGAACATCATCCCAGTCGCGGTAACTTCTATCGGTAGCTTTTTGATAATACAACATGTTGTCTAAATCGAGTTCTGAGAGATCAGGACCAAATTTGGGTAATGACAATTTACGGTAGGTTTTGTATGCATCCAAACGAAAATTAAGCATCCATTCGGGTTCTTGTTTCTCGGCAGAAATCTGGCGCACGACCTCTTCCGTCAACCCCTTACCAGTTGAGAAAACCATTTGGATATTATCAGAAAAGCCGTAGTCATAATTGTCACTCAGTTGCACTTGTTCGGCGACTTCTTCATTGTTTTTTGAGTTCTTTGTTTTAGGTTTATTAGTCATTATTCACCTCTGCAATTAACTTATCGAGTGCTTTCCAACTTAAGGTAGCACATTTGATACGGGCAGGAAATTCTTTGATTCCAACGAGTGTTGCTGCATCTCCTAAGAGAGCGGGATCAGGAAGTTCATCAGTGGTAATCATTTTAGAGAACGATTGGCTAAGTTCTTTTGCTTCAGCAACAGTTCTGCCCTTTACCAAGTCGGTCATAATTGAGCTGCTTGCTTTAGAAATGGTGCAACCTGTTCCCTCAAAAGCAATATCTTCGATGACCTCATTCTCAATCATAATAGAAACCTTAATTACATCACCACAAGTCGGATTTAAGAGTTGGACCGAGTCGGTTTGTTCGGTTAATTCACCAAAGTGATGCGGATGTTTTGAATGATCTAAGAGTACCTGGCGGTACAAATTCTGTAAGTTTTTAGTCATTTTCAAAAAATTCCTTTACGAACGTAATTCCTGTAAAAAGCCTGTCAATATCATTTGTTGTATTATACAAACCAAAGCTTACTCGACACATTGAGCCTACTTTTTCGGCTCGCATTAGTGGTTGTGCGCAATGATGACCGGCACGGATTGCGATGTTCTTGGTGTCCAAAATTGTCGCCACATCGTGTGGGTGAATGTCAGCTAAATTGAAGCTGATAATCCCGGTTTTGTGAATATTTTCAAGTTGACCATAGATTGTTAGACCAAGTTCACTGGGTAAATTGTCCCTAAAATATCTGAGTAGATCTTGCTCGTTTTGACTGATATTCTCAATTCCAATGTCATTAACAAAGTCGACCGCTGCACCAAGTCCAATGGCACCAGCAATATTTGGTGTTCCACCCTCAAACTTGTAAGGTAACTCGTTGAAGTCGGTCTCGAAGTCC
>CAMJXI010000116.1 GCA_946409675.1 uncultured Lactobacillus sp.
ATTTCCATTGGTGACTGGAGTTCAGACGTGTGCTCTTCCGATCTGGTCAATTCGGAGCACTACTACGAATACCTGGCCGAATTACAGGAAGAGGTGAATGAAAAATGGCGAAACTAAAAAATACCCTCTATGCCTTTTTCGTCATTCACTTCGTTTGGTGGCTTGGCGCAACGCTCACGCATTGGGATTTATTGCCCAATCCAATTGACGTTTATGCCTACTTACCAAAATTGGTAGACCGGGATATTTTCTTGCACATCTACGCGAGTTCCTACAGAATTTTCTGGGGATTGGGAATCTCGACGGTGCTCGGGGTAATTATCGGGGTGATGATTGTCCGGATGCCGAAATTCGGAGAATTAGTTGATCCGCTAATTTACTTCTTGTACCCAATTCCTAAAGTCGCTCTTTTGCCAGTCTTGATGTTGATGTTTGGCCTGGGTGAAGTTTCGAAGATTTCGATGCTCGTGATTGCGGTCGTCTTCCAAGTAATCGTGTCGGTCCGTGACCAGGTGCGCCAGGTCGATGAATCGCTGTATCAATCATTGAAGGTCTTGAACGCCAACAAGTTTGAATTGATGCGCTACGTGACTTGGCCAGCCAGTTTGTCGGGTGTCATCTCGGCGATCCGGATTGGCTTGGGTTCGAGTTTCGCCATCCTCTTCTTCACGGAAGTTTATGGGACCGAACTGGGACTCGGATTTTTCATCATGGACGAGTGGACGAGAATGGATTACCGCGGAATGTATGCGGGAATCGTCGTGATTAGTTTCTTGGCGTTTCTATTGTTCGGCTTGTTGACGTTACTAGACAACCACTTCAATGCATGGCGCAACACCAACGCCCAAAATTAGTCTTTTGGATGCTGAATTTTTAAATTTATTTGCTAGTATGGCCAAACACGGTCATACTATTTTTTGTTTATGATTTAGTTGATGATTATTTTCAGGACCGGCTGAAAATTTAGAAGAGGTAGTTTTAATTATATGAATTTAAAACAATTTTTGATTTTAGTAGAACCGCGCAGCAAAATTTTGAGTATTTTACCCTGCTGGATGGGAATCATGTTTACCTGGTTTTATTTCGGTGAGATTAATGTCCAAAATAGTGTGATTTATTTCGTGGCGGCGCTGCTCTTCGATGCGACGACGTCTGCGTTGAACAACGTGATGGACTATTACAAGGCCACCACGGCCGAATACCAGGAGAACAGTAACTTGGTAGGTAGAAACGGAATGAACCCAGTGATCGCAGCTATCGTGGTAATCACGATGCTGGTGCTCGCAACAGGCTTAGGTCTCTACTTGGTCTACAAAACCGGTTGGCTACTTTTGCTACTTGGCATGTTTTGTTTTGGAGTGGGCATCTTCTATACGTTTGGACCGTTACCCTTGTCCCGTTTGCCTTTAGGAGAGGTCTTCTCGGGCTTCACGATGGGCGTGGTTATTCCGGTAATTGCGGTCCTCGTGAACGTGAAACCAAGTAGTTTCGTGGGGTTAATTGGCAGTAACAACCATTTGCTAATCGACTTGAACTGGCCAAATATTTTAGCGACAATGTTGATCTGTGTGTTGCCGGTGGCGACGATTGCGGGTGTGGAGCTAGCAAACAACTTGTCGGATTATGACGAGGACTTGATTAATAAGCGTAAGACTTTGGCGATGTATATTTCCAAAAGTGCGGGCTTAAAATCCTATCAGGTCTTAGTTTATATCGGCTACTTCAGCACGATTTTGGCGGTGATTTTACACGTCTTACCTTGGCCAACGTTATTCATCTTGGTAAGTTTGCCGAAAGTAATCTCGTTGACAAAGATTTTCTTGAAGGAACAACACAAACAACGGACCTTCCACACCTCGCTAATAATCGCGGCGTACGAGATGGGCTTTTTGAATTTAGGGCTCTTGGTAGCTTTAATTTTTAAAATCGGCTAGAAAACTTTGTAAAGTGGCGGGATTATCATACAATAGTCTTATTAAACTTTTTGAAGGGAGGATGTGCATGAAGAAATTTTTTGGCTTTTTTGGCCGGTTTTTCAAAGGATTGGGACGGTTTTTGTTTAAACACAGAACCTTTTTCGTCTGGGTAATTCTTTTTGCCGGATTGGGAATGGTTGCGGATCATTTCTACAACGTCTATTTAGACAACCAAGATACCCAAGCCAAGTTCAATGAACATCCCAAGCGCACCTTCAAAGATGGGACGAGTACGAGCCCGGCTTTCTACTCGACGGCAGCGTTCAACGACCACTTACTGAAGGATTATTCGTTCATTTATAATGCGTCGATTGGGACGAGCCAAACGATGCCCATTGGGCAAAACTACGTGGTCCCAGGGCTCTACCAGACGAAAACTTATAACGTGCTGACCCACAAAATGGAAAGTGCATATAAGATGACGCCGCAGGGACTAACGGTCGCGGGTGATTACGTCTTGATTAGTGCGTACGATGGTGATTATATTCATGCATCGGTGATTTACGTGATCGATAAGAAAACCGGTAAGTTCATTAAGACGATTCAGTTGAAGGGCCGTCCCCATGTGGGGGGACTCGCGTATGATCCGATTGGTAAGAACGTATGGGTGACTGGTTCGATGAATGAAGAGGCGATTTTGGCCTCGATTAGTTTGAAGAAAATTACGAAATATAAGTATTCAAAGGAAAAAGAACCGATTAAGTATGATGAGTATATTACGTTGCCGACGGTGCAAAAGGCGTCGACTGTAACATATTTCGATAATCAACTGTTCGTCGGATTCTTTAATGCCCATGATAAAGGGAGTATTGCGTCGTTTACGATTTCGCGGGATGGCAAACAAAAAAATAGTATCACGAATGATATGATTCAGAGTACGACGGGAGAATTGACGATGTCGAACTCGACGGGTGAGACGGCAATCACGAACCAGATTCAGGGGATTGCGGTAACGTCGGACCGAATTTTTTTGACACAGAGCTACGGCGGATATGACGCGAAGTTGTATATTTACCCGATTTCGGCAATCAATAATTTGACGGAGGGGAATGCGGAGAGAATAATTCCGCTACCACCTTATCTGGAACAGATTTATATAGAAGGAAATCAGATGTTGGCGCTGTTCGAATCTGGGTCAAAAATGTATGCGCGTGATACAATACTTGTGATGGATCGAGTCTTAGCGTTGAATATTAATGCATTACTTAATTGAGTTAATAAATATTGGTAGAGAAAGCTGGAAATTAAATGAAAACGAATGAACAAAAATTACGGTTCTACATCAAGTTATCGGGTTGGATTGGTGTTTTTCCAACGATTGCAGAGTGGAATATGTATAAGGCGTTCGGTGATGTGGCGTTTCTTGTGACGGCAATCATGACTATTGTGATGTCACTCTATATTTTGATTACCTCGGAGGATCCAAGTTGGTTTTCGAAGAAAAAGAATACGAAGTTCATTATTCTTTGTATCTTCTTCTCAGGAATTTTCCCGGCCATTCCAATGTTTATGGCTCGAAAATATACTAGCCAACCATAATGATTGGTAGATAAATGAATAAGAGATATAACCAGTTGCACTTTGTGTGACTGGTTTTTTTAATGGGATTAACGTGAATGGTAGATATATTTAAAAAATATTTTTAATCAGTAGAGAACATGCGTAATTGTATTGAAAGCGTATACCTAGATTGATATAATTTAGACATAATGATATTAGGAGGAATAAGTCATGGAAAATACAAAATACTCTATTGGTCTCGACATCGGGACAACGTCAGTTGGTTGGGCGGTTATCGATGATAACTACAATCTATTAAAGAAGAAAAAGAAAAATATGTTTGGTGTCTATCTGTTTGAGGAGGCTGACACGGCCGCAGATAGAAGAACTAAACGTTCTGCTCGTAGAAGGTTGAATCGTCGTCGCCAAAGGTTAGCTTTATTACGAGAATTTTTTGCACCAGAAATGCAGAAAGTTGACCCTAGCTTCTTTTTAAGACTGGAACAATCTAAGCTGAATAAAATTGATCCAAATAAAAAATATGTTGGTTCAACTATTTTTAATGGAGATGATATATCGGATTCAGATTTCTATGAAAAATACCCGACAATTTTTCATTTGCGTAAGGCAATGATTGAGGATAAGAATGAC
>CAMJXI010000117.1 GCA_946409675.1 uncultured Lactobacillus sp.
GATCAAGCTGCTTCTTGATGGTCGTTAGAGGCTTCTTGGTTTTCCGCTCGCCATGTTTAGTGATAATGATGACTTCACCCAGGCGCGATTCGAGGTAAATAATATTGTGGATATCAAACAAATGGGTTTTGCCACTGCAAAGCAGTGAAACCTTGGAGGGAAACTTGGGCTTTACTTCGCCCTCGGCTAAAGTTAATTTTCTAGCCTTGATTCGCTGTTGGGCTTTATCCAACGCCTTTTCAACCCGTTTTTTGTCGAAGGGCTTGAGGAGATAATCGACGGCATCAACGTTAAACGCATCGAGTGCAAACTGCTCGTAGGCAGTCGCAAAAATAATTTGAATTGGCTTATCGAGTTCGTGTATTCGTTCTGCGAGTGTAAAGCCGGTCTCATTTCCTAGTTGAATGTCTAAGAAAAGGATATCGTAGCGTTCATGTGTGAGATTAATCATCGCGTTTTCGATGGATTCGGCTTCATCAATTTCTTCTGCAATACCTAGTTCATCTATCAAGTAATGTAAGTCTTCACGTGCTAAGGTTCATCATCAGCTATTAAGATTTTCATTATTAGTCTCCTTAACAGGAATCAGAATTGTAAATCTGGTTCCTTTGCCAACTTTAGATTCAATTTGTAATTTACTATCTTCGCCATAAAGGCCAATTAAACGCTGATTCAAGTTGTAAAGAGCAGTACCACTGCCGGTTTTAGAGCACATATTTTGCTGCCCCAACTTATCAATGATATCCGGTGGAATACCCGAACCATTATCCACGACAACTAATTGGAGGTTGTCCCTGATTCTGTTGATGGTGACGTCGACATGATTATTTGTTTTGCGAGTATCAAACCCGTGTTTAATAGCATTATCGATTAGAATTTGAATAGTAAATGGGGGAATAAGCCTTGATTCATCTACGTGATTCCAGATTTTAATTTCAAATTTATCTGGGAAACGTGCTTCTTCTAATTCGAGGTAGGCGTTGACGTATTCAATTTCCTTACTGATTGAAATTTCGATATCGCGGACACCGGCCAAGTTAGCGCGGAAATACGTACTCAAACTGAGCATGAGTTCACGTGCTTTAACTGGATCCTTGCGGACCATGATGGAAATGGTATTCATGGCATTGAAGAAGAAATGCGGGTTAATTTGAGCTTGAAGAGACTTGATTTCGGCTTCTTTGACCAGTTTTGACTGGTCTTCGGCATGGCCTAATTCTAATTGGCTTGAAAAAATGGTCGCCAGTCCAGTGGCTAATTCTTCAGCAACAGTATCGAGACTTTTGGCATTCGTAAAATAGAAATTGAGTGAGCCAATCATTTTGTCGTCGATATCTAGTGGCACGGAGATTGCGGCGTGGAGATGGCAATTTGGGTCACTGCAACCAATCTCGGCCTTTGATTTGGCAAAAACTACCTGATTGGTTGCCATGACTTTTCTGGAAAGTTGGGTGGTCAATTCGCCACCGACGATGTGGTGGTCGCTTCCATCGCCTAAAAAGGAAAGGACAACATTGTTGGCAGTAATACTAATGGCCGAGAAGTTTGTATGGGCTTTGATGATTGCCGTACTGTGTTGGGCAGATTGGAAATTTAAGCCCTCCCGAAAGTAAGGTAGGGTCTGGTTGGCAAGGGTCAAAACATCATGCGTCTGAACGGCTCGCGCGTCTTGTTCTTGGTTCAAAATCATATTGATGATTAAGAGGAAGAGGTAGGTTCCAAGTGAATTAAAGAAGACCATCGGGCCAAAAGCAAAACTTACCAGAGTAAGTTTGGTAGGGCTAAAGAAGAGGGCAAAGCCCATTTGAATGGTTTCCATTAAGAGACCGATGAGAAAACCGCGGGTCGGGCTGATGGTTCTCTCGTCTTGGTCATGCAAATGATTCTGGAAGAGAAAACCGGAGAGTAGTCCCACGAGAATGGAACTAGGAACGTAGAACCAACCGGCGATATCGCCTTGGATCATCCGGTGGATGCCGGCAACCGCACCAACTATCCCACCGACAACTGGACCCCCGATAATTCCGGAAGTCGTGACCGCTAATAGGCGTGTATTGGCAATCGAGTAACCCTTCGGTAAGTTTAGGATGAAGCCAGAGGCTTGAATGTTATTATCTGGGTCAATTGCGACACCAGTAATGTTTGCAAAAATGGCAAATAAGGAAAAAATTAAAATTAGGCGGACGCGGGCACTGGCCGTGTGATTGTCAAACAAGACCTCGCGAAATGACCTGATACCCACTAATAAACACGCAAGGATGAGTATTAAGCCAACCCGCTCCAGCATGAGAAACGATAAAACAATCGTATTATCCATATTTGCACCAAATTTTCCCCAAATGGTTTTAATCTATTACTCACATTCTAGCCGATTTTTGGAAAAATAAAAACAAAATAAAAACTCTACTGAATAATAAATTCAGTAGAGCCTTATAGTTAAATTTAGAATGTTGCTGTGTCTGGGTCTGTAGCGTAACCGACGATTCCGTCGAGTTCGTTAATTTCCTTAATTTGTTCAGGAGTTAATTCAAAATCGAACACATCTGCGTTTTCGATGATAAATGTTTCGTGAACTGACTTAGGTAATGGTAAGAAACCGTGCGCGAGTGACCATTTGATGGCAACTTGAGCAACTGATTTACCAGTTTCCTTAGCAATTTTTTGCATCGTCTGATTTTGGAAAATCTTACCCGTGCCAAGTGGGCTGTAGGCTTCTAGTTGCATGCCGTGGGCAGTTGCGTAGGCAACCTCCTTAGCTTGTAATTCGCCTGGTGCCAAGAACATTTGGTTAACCATAGGTTGGATAGTTTGCGTCTTAGCAAGTTCCTCTAAATGGTGGGTCCGGAAGTTTGAAACACCGATCGCTTTGATTTTGCCATCTTTGTACAAGTCTTCCATCGCACGCCATGATTCAGCGTTTGCTTCTTCCCAATTGTCGCGGAATTTGATGGGGTTAGCCCAGTGGATCAAAAAGAGATCGAGATAATCAGTTTTTAATTTGTTTAATGACTCGTTGAAAGCAGCGATTGTTTCGTCGTAGCCTCGATAAGAATTCCAAAGCTTAGAAGTAAGGAAAATCTCACCTCTAGGAACGCCTGAATCGAGAATCCCTTGGCCTACACTGGCTTCATTGCCGTAAGCTTCAGCTGTGTCGATGTGGCGGTAGCCATTTTTGAGAGCAATTTCGACACTAGCGCGAGCAACTTCACCGTCTGGTGTTTGCCAAGTCCCAAAACCAATAATGGGAATTTCTACCCCATTACTGAGTTTATATGTAGAAGTTAATGCCATAAATAAAATCTCCTTTCGAATTAAAACTGTAACAAGATACTATTTAATTATAAACCAGATAATCAATAAAGGTTGAGTATTTTGACTAGATTAAAATGATAGCGGTATGATAGACCTACGTAAGTTACTGGTGAGAGTAACCAACAATTTAGTGGCAAAAATAAATATTTTAGATGAGGTTTGAGATGGATAAAATTGCAAAAATCAGAGAAGCCCGGACGGGTTTAGCGGCCGAAAAATGGATCGCAGAAGATGACAAATCGTTGCCTTTTTGGGTAGCAGACATGGACTTCAAATCACCTGCGTTTATTGAAGAAGCACTAACTGAACGCGCGGCAGCTAACTACTATGGTTACACGGAAATTAATCCAGCAGTGAAACAGGGAATTGCCGACTGGTTTAAATTACGGCATGACCTGGAAGTAAATCCAGCAGACGTGTTCGTCGCTAACGGCGTTAAGAGAAGTTACGCAGCTATCGTGGGTCGTTTCATGGAACCAGAATCTGCAGCAATCTTGATGACTCCACTCTATCCACCATTGACCAAGATCATTAAGGACTTAGGTCACGATGTCTTCGAGAGCCAATTAACTTGTGCCAATGACCGCTACGAAATCGATTTTGCAAATTTGGAAGAACAACTAAAAACGCATGGCGAGATTTCAACATTGATTTTGTGTAACCCGCACAACCCAGTGGGACGTGCTTGGACAGTCGACGAACTGACAAAAGTGGCACAACTGGCTAAGAAGTATAACTTGTTGGTAATTGCCGATGAGATCGGAAGAGCGTCGTGTAGGGAAAGAGTGTAGATCTCGGTG
>CAMJXI010000118.1 GCA_946409675.1 uncultured Lactobacillus sp.
TTGCTGAAGGCCAACTATATACCGAGAACTTTACGTTGAAACAGTATTTCGGGGTAGACAAAGTACCCGATGATTCCTACTTCGTCATGGGTGATCACCGTGACGTTTCTAAGGATAGCAGACGATTAGGCTTCATCAAGAAGACTGCTATTGAAGGTAAAGTTGTCTTTAGGTATTACCCATTCTCGCAAATTAAGTTTTTTTAATTTAATATTTGATAATTTATTGGTAAAATGAACTTGTAGGCAGACATTTTCTAGATGAGGTGATTAATATGAATTCTGCAGAGCTTTCAGATTTAATTATTGAGTACCAACTAAAACACTCACTGACTGACAACGGTTTAGCTTTTGCGAGCCATCTGCCCGTCGAATTGATTCATAGTATGAAGGTTGGCGAAGATAGCGCCAGCGACGACGAAGTGGAACAAATATTAAAATACATGCAAGAAAACTAGAATAGACAAAAGGCTCAATTCTCACATCAATTTAGGTGTGAGAGTTGAGCCTTTTTTAGCGCAAATTTTGGTTTAGTTTTCTTCGCTCTTTAAGATTCCAGCAACACTGTAGTGATCCTTAGACATTTCGTTTAAAACGATATGAATGTGTTCTGCAGGTGCTCCGGTGTTATCAGCGATTGCTTTAGTAACGTCCTTCACCATTTGGCTAAGTTGTTCCTTTGAACGACCTTCGATTAAATCAATGTGAACTAATGGCATTGTGACTCCCCTTTTCTTGTTTTAAATTGCTTGTTAGATTATCTCATAAACTAAAAAAAGAACCAAATCAATTTTCGATTTAGTTCTTCAACAAGTTAGTTTAAAGTTAATTCGGCAACAGCGACATCGGTTTTCACCAAATCGTCTGTGTGCGTTAACTCGATGTTCGAAATACTATCCATGTTAGTAACAATCACCATCATGGCAGTATCTTTACCAGCAGCTTTTAACATTTCAAGATCGACGTTAGCCAGAACTTGACCGTGTTTAACGTGGTCACCATCTTTAACAGCTAATTCGAAAGGTTTACCAGCCATTTCAACGGTGTCAATTCCCATGTGTAAGAGAATTTCAACGCCCTCTTTGGTCTTGAAGCCCATTGCGTGCTTAGTTGGGAAGACAGCGACAATTTCACCATCAACAGGTGCTACAATCTGACCGTCAGTTGGGTAAACAGCAAAGCCGTCACCGAGCATCTTTTGGGCAAAAGTAGGATCGTTTACTTGGTCGATTGCAACGAGTTCACCGTTTGCAACAGCGTGTAATTCCACTTTTTTACCAGCATTAGCTGATTGTTTAACTTCTGTAGCTTTTGTTTCAGTTGTCTTTGAATCTGCGTTATTTGTTGAAACAATTGGTGCTTTTGCTTCGAATAATGATCTCAAAGCATCTGCAACGAATTGGACTTCTGTTCCAATGATAATTTGGAAGTTGGTCTTACTGATTTTGTTAATTCCGGCTGCACCGGCTGCTTTAACAGCATTTTCGTTAACTTCTTCAGAATCCTTCAAAGTTAAACGTAAACGGGTCGTACAGTTATTAACAACATCAATATTTTCAAAGCCACCTAAGGCAGCATAGATTTTCTTAGCTTGTAGCATGTATTTGTCGTCGTTAGCGTCGATAGCAACACTTGGTTCGTTTGCATCATCCACGATTTCTTCACGACCTGGAGTCATCAAGTTGAACTTCTTGATGGCAAAGTCGAATAAGAAGAAATACAGAACGGCTAAGACTAGTCCTTGCACAATTAACATGTAAGGCATGTTGGACATTGGTAGATTGAAACTGAGGATATAATCGACTAAACCAGCTGAGAATGAGAAACCAGCTGTCCAGTGCATGAAGGCCGCAAAGGCTAATGAAAGTCCAGTCAAGGCAGCGTGGATGACATAAAGAGGCCAAGCCACGAACATGAATGAGAATTCAAGTGGTTCTGTCACACCGGTAAAGAATGAAGCAAAAGCACCGGCGAGCATTAATGAACCAGTTGCCTTCTTGTTTTCAGGACGGGCATTACGATAAATCGCATATGCTCCGGCTGGAAGACCAAACATCATTACGGGGAAGAAACCAGCGAGGAACATACCAGTCACACCCTTGGTACCAGTACCAGCCCAGAAGTTAGCAATATCGTTAATTCCGGCAGTATCGAACCAGAAAACTGAGTTCAAGGCTTGGTGTAAACCGGTTGGAATCAGCAATCTATTGAAGAAACCGAAGATTCCGGCACCCACGGCACCCAAACCGATAATTGATTCACCAAACTTAACCAAGGCGCTGTAGAAAATTGGCCAGATAACAAGCAAGACGCCAGAAACTGCAAGCATGACAACTGCGGTCACGATAGGAACAGCGCGTTTACCACTAAAGAATGACAAAGCCATTGGCATTTTGACATTGTGGAACTTGTTGTACATGGCTGCCGCAATTAAACCGGCAATAATCCCAATCAGCACATTACCAGGAATCTTGGCGAAGGCTGGGTTAACAGCTGCTTCCTTGATTCCCATCAATGTTGCCATTGAACTAGGTGCGAGCACACTGGTTGGTACTAAGTAAGCTACC
Source organism: uncultured Lactobacillus sp. (assembly GCA_946409675.1). Classification (GTDB taxonomy): domain Bacteria; phylum Bacillota; class Bacilli; order Lactobacillales; family Lactobacillaceae; genus Amylolactobacillus. Next base: position 2,567 of record CAMJXI010000118.1, read on the forward strand.
AAACCAGCAAGTGCTGCTGCACCATCTTGATCTTCTGCCATCCCAAATGCTAATCCAACTGCGAAAAGGATTGCGAGGTTACTGAGAATTGCAGTTCCCCCATTTTGTAAATAGACAGAGAATGCCCAATCTTGGGGCAACATGTGACCGATACCTTGCAATAAGGCAGCAGCTGGTAAGACTGCGACAGGAAGTTGTAGTGAACGACCCATCTTTTGAAGATAACTCTTCATAACTAAAATCACTCCTAATATAAAATAAATGTAACCTTACCAGTTAATCACTTCAGAAAAGCGTTTGCAATGCCTTAAATATTGGTACTTAATATAAAAAAACGCTTAAATTAAAGAAATCTAAGATAAGTGATAATTGGTATATTCCAATATCATTCTGGTATAGACCCATTGAAAACGTATACATAAATAGTTGTTAAGATTGTGTAATAACAAACATGAGAAAGTTTTAATTTTCTGGGTTTTTTTTGCGAAATTGGTAAGTTCCCTATTTTATGACTTTATCTTTTAACAATGAGTGCCAGATATGTTACATTTTAACTAGAATAATTATTGTTTATCACGATTATTGATTAGGAGGATATCAGATGACAATTGATCTAAAGAAGACTCAAGACGTTTATAAGGATGCGGGCGACAATATTATTTTTGTGACCAGCAATTTGAACCGCGAGAATCGGTCTAGCGATTTAGCGGCTATTCAAAACTTGGCTGAAAAGTTACCGGCACTCGAAAACAGTCTGAACATTCGCTACCCAAAGGACGGCTTGGCTGTAGCTTTTGGTTTTTCCAGAAATGCTTGGGACTACCTCTTCCCCAGTGCGCCAGTGCCAAAACAACTCGAAGAATTTAAAGAGATCAAAGGTCCAAAATATACGGCCCCTGCTACTCCAGCAGACTTGTTCTTTCATATTAGAGCGACAAACTCAGCAATACCTTATGAACTTTTAGCCCAAATTATGACCTTGATTCAAGACAACACTACTGTCGTTGATGAAACCCACGGATTTCGTTATTTTGAAGGACGCGCAATTATCGGCTTCGTAGATGGTACGGAAAATCCCAGTGCCTTAGACACGCCAGATTATGCTGTTATTGGTGACGAGGATCCCGAATACATCAACGGTTCATATGCTTTTGCACAGAAGTATCTGCATGATATGGGCAAATGGAATAAACAAACGACCGAGCAACAAGAAAAGGTCATCGGCCGGAAGAAGTTCAACGACATGGAATTAGATGACGAAGAAAAAGATCCGAATGCCCATAATCTGGCTTCGAAAGATGAGCGTGACGGTGTAGAACACAAGATTGTACGGATGAACGTCCCGTTTGCTGATGCAAGTGAGAATGTTCATGGGACCTACTTCATCGGTTACTCACGCGAATGGTTCATTACCAAAAATATGTTGAACAACATGTTCTCTAAATCTGACCGCCTACTTGATTTCTCAACCCCAATCACGGGTGAGGCCTTCTTCATTCCTTCAAGACATAACTTAGCAAAAATTGCCGACCCCGAA
>CAMJXI010000119.1 GCA_946409675.1 uncultured Lactobacillus sp.
AGATTTCCATTGGTGACTGGAGTTCAGACGTGTGCTCTTCCGATCTCTCGTTATTCCAATGCTCCCATTCCGTCTTTCAAACGGAATTTGTTCGTTGAACCCAGACGTTGATCGTTTGACTTTAAGCTGTGACATGGAAGTGACACCTGATGGTCAGCGAGTAAGCTACGAGATTTTCCCTAGTGTCATTCGCTCTCATGCTCGTTTGACTTATAACAGTGTTAACAAGGTTTTGGACCCAGAAAACACAGAAGTTTTGGAACCAAAATATACTGAATTAAAAGATATGTTGCTTGAAATGGGTCAACTCCATGAAGCTTTATACCAAAAACGGCACCAACGTGGTGCGATTGATTTTGAAGAATCAGAAGCAAAAATTATCGTTGATGAAAATGGCCACCCAATTGATATCCAATTGCGTGATCGTGGTGTTGCTGAAAAGATGATCGAATCATTCATGCTGATGGCAAATGAAACAGTTGCTGAACACTTCAGCAAGTTACACGTCCCATTCTTGTATCGTGTCCATGAAACGCCTGATGAAGAAAGAATCAAGAACTTCTACGACTTCATCGGTGCTTTTGGACTCGAAGTTAAGGCAGACCCAAGTGATATTAAGCCCCTTGATTTGCAAAACGTTGTGACGAAGACACAAGGAACACCTGAAGAAGCGATTGTTTCGATGATGTTACTGCGTAGCTTGAAGCAGGCCAAATACTCAGAGGACCAACTTGGTCACTTTGGGTTAGCTGCAACTTATTACACCCATTTCACTTCGCCAATTCGTCGTTATGCCGACTTGATGGTTCATCGCATGATTCATACTTACCAAGAAAAGGGTAATGATCAAGACACAATGAATCACTTCAAGAGTCAATTAACTGATGTTGCGGATCAAGTATCTAAACAAGAACGTCGTTCGATTGATACTGAACGTGAAGTTGACGTGATGAAGAAAACTGAATTTATGCTGGATAAGGTCGGACAGACTTTTGACGCAGTAATCAGTGGTGTCATGAGCTTTGGAATCTTCGTTTCGTTGGACAACACAGTTGAAGGTTTGATCCATATTTCAAATATGACTGATGACTTCTACAACTATGATGAAAAATCGATGACGTTGACTGGTCGCGGTAAACACAAGATCTTTAAGATTGGTGAACCAATCAAGGTTAAGTTGATTAACGCTGATTTGAACCAAAAGCAAATTGACTTCGAAATCTTTGATCCAGAGAACTCAAATCCGGTTCGCCAAAATCCAAGTCGTCCAGGAAACAATCGGGGACCAAGAAGAGATGGCGGAAACAACCGTGGTGGACGTGATAACCGTAATGGTGGACGTTCGGATCGTAAACCTAACCGTTCAAGAGATAATAAAAAATAGTGAGGTGAAATGCCTTGAAACCAAAAAAAAGTGAAGACAATGTAGTAGCGAAAAATAAGAAGGCCAACCATGACTATCTGATTGAGGATACGATTGAGGCTGGTTTTGAACTGACTGGGACTGAGATAAAATCTGTGCGTGCGAGTCGGATTACGTTGCGAGATGGCTATGTGAGAATCCGAAAGGGCGAGGCGTGGCTTGAAAACGTCCATATTAGCGAGTATAAGCAAGGTAATCAATTCAACGTTGATCCAATCAGAAACAGAAAGTTATTGCTACACAAGAAAGAAATACGCCGTTTAGACGAATTTCAGCAAGAAAAAGGTAACGCGATAGTGCCGTTGAAGGTTTACCTGAAACGCGGCTATGCAAAAGTGTTGATTGGACTTGGTCGTGGGAAGAAGAATTACGATAAACGTGAGACTTTGAAACGTAGGGACCAGGAAAGAGAAATACAAAGGGCGGTACGAGCAAGATTCTAAATCAGAGTGTGACAACAAGTGGTTAGCTGTTGAGCACTAAGGAAAAATGGTGATTATCTTCGAAGAAGATGATTGGCTTTTTTTATTAGGCGGAAACAGTTGCTTGTTGGAGCACGTTTCAAACTAAAAAAAACCTGACAAAAATTGTCAGGTTATTTATTTGCAACAAATTTAGTTAAACTTCTTTTTTCATCATCACGTGATCAATCCCAGCCTCATAAAACACTGGACCTGCCACTTCATAGCCAAGGTTTGCATAAAAATCTTTGATGTAGAGTTGGGCATGCAAGTAGATTGCGTCAGTTAATTGGTTGTCCTTCACATATTCTTCAAGTGCACCCATCATTTTGGAGCCGAGATGCTCTCTCCGGTAGCTCTCTTTAACAGCAACGCGACCAACGAGTAATTTACCATCTTCGAAAAAGAACCGGGAAACAGCAACTATGGTGCCATCTGGGGCAGTGCCAAAAACGTGATATGCTGTCAGATCAACATCATCAAGTTCTGGTTCCGTAATCTTTTGTTCCGTTACGAAAACTTCAATTCGTAAACGAGCAATTTCAAATAATTCTAAGTTTGATAAATCAGCAAATTTTTTAACAGTCCATTTAATTTCAGTCATCAGTCGGCTCTTTTCTAAATAATATCTAACCATTTAAGCACTGAAAGGGAAGGGATGCAACAATTAAATCAAATTGGGTTGTAAGCGCTTTTAAAATCTGCTAAATTTAATTTATCATAGTGAAACGAGACTATAATGGAACTCAAGACAAGCGATATTAGGCGGGTTATCGAAAACGACCTTGGTCAAAAAAGCTTAACTAAATATCCCATCCGCGATTTTTGCCTTGCTGCGGGTATCCCTAGGTCTACCTTTTATCGCAAATACGCTAACCTAGACGACCTGTTGCAGGAATATCTAAGCATTGTTTTTAACCAAATTTTTTACTCGCCCAAGTACAAAACCGAAAGAACTAAATATGCGTTCTACGTACAGCACCTCGCCGAACACCAATACCTCTACGAAAATATCTATCATCTTTCGCTCAAAAGGCTCTTCTTGAACAACGTCCTAACTAAGTTGTTTGCGCAGTACTTAGCCAGTAAGTACAACAAAGAGGGGATTCTGTCGGATTTTGCGTTAATGACCTTGGCAACTCCTCTTACGATGATTATCATAGAGTGGATCGATGGTGGTTTCAAAAAAACGCCAGACGAAGTCCTGTTAGAAATCGGCCATCACATCACGCTCGCAGAAACTATCATGGAATTAATCAATTAAATTAGTGGTTATGTTTGTTTATTTTTTGGAGGCCAATCATGCCAATCAGAGCAACCTATATTATTAATCCAAAACCTGAAATTCATAAATTACGCGATTTTCGTGCGTTTCTCAGAGATTATCTCTTAAAAGCGAATATGGATGATGAAACCTACTTATTTATCCTAGACTTGCAAAAACTCGAGTCGGGCAAAATATGTCTCATGATGGGTGCCACAAGCCTAAAGGGAGTTGAGGAACGGGCGTTAGCTAACATGCTCGACTTGATTGATTGTGAGGTCGTTGACGTTAATTACCGCAAGTATGCTGAACTTGAACCTAATCCCATACCAAAGCCTGAGCCGTATAAAGCTCCCGCTATTGCCTACAGCGATAATTATTCTGAGGGTTATGACGATGCGGTCGACGAGTTCGCAGAAGATTACCAGGATGCCATCTCTTATCCAGAAGATGACATGTGGATTCATTACGAAACTGGAGATTCAGATGATTCTGACGACAATAATGATCCATAATTTAGAAACTATTAGAGTTAATTTTTACTTATGATCTTTCTATGTTACGCTATTCTCAGAGGTGAATAAATTGATTAGACAAGCAAAAAAATCCGATTTTCCAAAATTTTTCCCAATTCTCGGCCTAATTTTTGAAGAAATGGAACTCGATTCAATCGCAAGCGTTCCCGAACAAGACTTTTACAACCTAATGCAAAAGGGCTTCGAAGACGAAACCTACCGTTATTCTTATAACCGGGTACTCGTCCACGAAACTGCCGGCAACGTTGATGGTATTCTCTGCAGTTACTCAAACGAAGACGAAGCAATTATCGATGCTCCAATCGAAAAATATTATCCCGAATTTAACATCGACCCAAGTCTCAAAATCTTTACCGACAAAGAATCACTACC
>CAMJXI010000120.1 GCA_946409675.1 uncultured Lactobacillus sp.
GCGACATCTTTGATTGTTGTTCTTCCCAAAAGATTACCTTCCTTCTATTAAATTCATTATACATTAATTATTAGAAAACATATTAATTAAAAATGAGGATAGTTTGTGGAAACGCTTTGTTTATGATAATATTTTAAACCGTTGGTTAATTTTTTAAAAAAGGGTAGGAATTTTTATGGAAAACGAGATAAAGAAGCAAAAAACCTTCTTTGGTCATCCGATGGGTCTGAGAACCCTGTTTATGACCGAATTTTGGGAAAGATTTAGTTACTATGGAATGCGAGCAATCTTGCTCTATTACATGTACGATTCAATGGTTAACGGCGGTTTGGGGATCGCTAAAACAACCGCTGGAGCAATCATGGCAATCTATGGTTCAATGGTTTACTTGTCGTCAATGGCGGGTGGCTTTATCAGTGATCGAATTTTAGGTAGTAGAAGAACCGTCTTTTGGGGCGGATTGTTCATTATGTTTGGGCATATCGTCCTTTCAATTCCACTAGGATTCAACGGACTTTTGTTCTCAATTGCCTTGATCGTCATCGGAACGGGCTTGCTTAAGCCAAACGTTTCCAGCATGGTTGGTCACTTGTACGCTCCAGAAGACACGAAACGTGATTCGGGTTTTAGTATTTTCGTCATGGGAATCAACTTAGGCTCATTCCTAGCACCACTTGCTGTTGGTGCCGTTCGTGGTTCATATGGTTACCACGCCGGTTTTTCATTAGCCGCTATCGGGATGTTCGTCGGTTTGATTTTCTATGTCATCGATTCAAAAAAACAATTTAATAAAGAAGATAACCAAGCTCCAGACCCAATTCAAAAAAGTGAATTGAAATCAGTTATTCAAAAACTTGTCATCGGTGTTTTGGCCGTGATCGTTATTTTAGTAATCATGGCAGTGACCAACACTTTAACAGTCGATAACATTGTTAGTGGACTTAGTATCATCGCAATCTTGATTCCGATTTTTTACTTCATTCAAATGTTGACTAGTACCAAGACAACGAAGCAAGAACGTTCAAGAATTCGCTCATACATTCCCTTGTTCATCGCAGCTGTCGCTTTTTGGGCAATCGAAGAATCAGCTTCCATCGTGCTTGCGTTTTTCGCAATTGATAATACGAAAGTAATGCACATCTTTGGTTCAGCAGTTGATCCAGCACAATACCAATCATTGAACCCACTTTTCATTATTTTCTTGTCACCATTATTTGCGATGCTTTGGGTAAAACTTGGTAAAAAACAACCAAGCTCACCAATGAAATTCGTGATTGGACTAATGTTCACCGCTGCTTCATATTTGATTATGGCAGTACCAATGTTAGGTCATGACGAGAATATCAAGGTTAGTGGACTTTGGCTTGTTGCCAGCTTCTTCCTTGTCGTGATCGGGGAAATGTTGGTTTCACCAGTCGGACTTTCTGTGACGACGAAACTCGCTCCAAAAGCTTTTGCTTCCCAGATGATGGGAATGTGGTTCTTGGCTGATGCTGCTGCACAAGCTGTGAACTCACAAATCATTCGTTTCTATCACCCAGGAAATATTGCCAACTACTTCTTATTTGGCGGTATTATCACGGTCGTGTTAGGACTTGTCTTGTTTGCGATGAAGAATCGCATCAAGGAAATGATGGCCGGCGTTAATTAATTAAATTCAATTTGGACAATCTCTTAGGAGGTTGTCTTTTTTTACGCAAAAAAGTGTCAGCGGACAAATCCACCAACACTTTCTTAAGAACCTCTTTATTAAAATTTACCGTTTGAATTTGCCCAGTCACTTTCAGCAGGAATCTCAGCGACAATATCCCAGTGCTCAGCAATTTTGCCATCTTCCACCCGGAAGAGGTCATAAAAGGCCACGTGCTTACCGGCAAAAGTTCCTTCACTCATTGCAAGCACAAAATTACCTTGGCCTAAGATTTTGAAAGTGCGGTCATAGACCATCGCAACACCTTGTGCTGCCATTTCAGCCATTGCTGAACCAAGACCACTTAAGCCATCAGCGATAGCAATGTTGTGTTGCAAGTAGTCGTCACCAGCAAAATAGTTGGTGATGGCATCTGGATTTTCGCCGCGTAACACGTCACGCACAAAATTGGAAACGAGATGCTTGTTATTCTCAGTATTTTCTAGTTCAGAAACGACAGTTGGTCCATCAAACTGGGTGTGACCAGAAGGTGTATTTCCTTCGATGTTGGTGAGGTTGTCCCAGTGTTCAGCGATGAGGCCATTCTCGAAGCGAAAGACGTCAAATCCAATTTGATCGCCAGCTCCGGCAAAGTTATACAAGCTTTGTAAGACCACGTAATCACCGTCTGCAAATGCGCGGACGTTTTCAAAGGTCGTCTTAACGGGTGCTTGCTCTAGACCGTTAATTGCTGCCACAAAATTATCACGGCCAGTAGCGAATGCTAAATTGTGTTGGATATAATCTGTTGTAAGATATTTTTGAGCAATTTCTGTGTTGCCAGTGGAAAAGCTAGTTAATAGTTGTTTTGCGATTTCAATATTTGTCATGTTTGAATCCTCCATAAAAGTTTGTAAAAGTTAGTTGCTTTGTTAACGAAAATAATCATACAATAGCCTTAGAAATAGCGTAAGTAGGCACTTTAGAGTGACTTGGTTTCGCTAAAGTAACTAATACACTGCCCCAAGGGATGCGGAGGAAAAATTTTTTGAATTTAATTGATGACATCACACCAGAAATGGCTGAAAAGCTAGCAATCTTAAATGAAATGCACAAAAACAAGTGGCGTCCAGATATCGTTAACCTGCTTTTGGAGAAGGGCACACTCCGCTTTGGGGAGATCAAAAAGGATTTGGGCATCACCCAAAAGGTCCTGACCGAACACTTAAAATGGTTGGAGCAACACGAAATAGTCCAACGAAAAGTCTTTGCCGAAGTGCCACCCCATGTGGAATATTCGCTCACCGAAGTGGGTAAACACTTAAGACCGGTTCATGAAAGCATGCGCGTTTGGGCTGATTTTTACGCCCAAAATTCTAGTCCCACAAATTTGGATTAGTTCCTGTATTTAGCAAGCCCATTTTAATTGTGGTAGGATGAACCTAATTCAAGAAGAATACAAAGAATTGGGGGTCGCTAAATTGACGAAGATTGCTTTTGCGAGTGACATTCACTTTGATGTCAACCAACTCGATTACAAGAAATATCTGCAAGATCAAATCGATTTCTTGAATAAACAAGAGGTCGATTTTTATTTTGTTGCTGGAGATTCGTTTAACGATTTCCAAAAGTCGCTCCAGTATTTCGACGAGTTTAACAACCTTGCCCGAAATACGAAAGCTTATTTTATTGCGGGCAACCACGATATGGTGCGGGGAGCCAACTTTCTCGATCTAGAAGCTCCGCAAACTGAATATTACCTGCATAAGAAGACTTTAAAAATTCTGGGGACTAATTACACGGTTATCGGAAATAACGGTTGGTACGACTACATTTTCGCTAAAACCAAGCTCACGCTGACCGATAACGAGTATTTGAAGTTCAAAAACACTTTTTGGATTGATGGGGTGATTGATGCGCCGATTTCCGACCCCGAACGCTATCAGCTCGTGCTAGAACAAGTCGAGCAAAGTTTCAAGCAAGTTAAGGAAGAGAACCAAAATGAGCAGTTAATTCTGTTAACTCATTTCCTCCCAAAGCTTGATTTTGTAAAGTTTACTGAGAACGAGAAGTGGAATATTTCCACGGCAATGCTCGGTGGGATTGGTCTGGGCAAATTAATCGATCATTACCATGTCAGTTTTGTCGATTTTGGGCATTTACATATTCGCTTTCCTGACCAAAAAATCAACAACACAATCTATTTGCATCAGCCGTTAGGCTACTGCACTAAGAACCGGCACGAATGGATTAGCCTTGATTTTATGACGGAATGGCAAAATACGTTAAAAATTCTTGAATTTTAGTCAATTCGACCTTGCATTTTGTCTTGATTTTCGATATGATATTTTAGTGCTCAAAAGCCAGTTGGAGGAGTAGCGAAGTGGCTAAACGCGGCGGACTGTAAATCCGCTCCTTCGGG
>CAMJXI010000121.1 GCA_946409675.1 uncultured Lactobacillus sp.
TATGGTGGCGGGGAGGTGAAATATTCACAGTCCACCACTGAAACGAGACTTTACAACGAGACTCTGGCAGGCGGAACAGCCCCCGAGCTGCTTCTGAAGAAGAACTCCGGGACCTGGACCATCTCAGGCATCCCGACTGCTGGCGCCACCTCGATGACCCTTACCCTCAAGGCAAACAATACTAATTACACCGTCTCTTCCACCACTTCCGGAATCACGGTGGAAAAAGGTGGCTCCAACACCTGGACAATCTCCAATCCTTCAGCTTCAGCCCTGACTGTTTTCACCCTTGTGTTCAAGAACACCACTACCGGTACCAATGTCCGTCTTGACGACATCCTGCTCGTCGGGAAGATCGTGTCCGGCGGTGGAACACCTGTGACTTCCGTCACTGCCGAGGACGCCACCGGAGTGACTTCGAGCACGGCCGTTCTGAATGCTTCCTTCGCGAATGCAACCGCCGTTCCTGACTATGCCGGCTTCTACTGGGGCACTTCGGCGGACGACCTTGACGGCGACCAGATCTACAACAGCACCCTCCTCGCAGCCACCGGCGGCAACTTCTCCGCCACCCTTGAGAACCTCACGGAGGGCGTGACCTATTACTACAAGGCCTACATCAAGGTCCTCGAGGGCTCTGAATATGTCGAATATGTCAGTCCGGAGGTCAAGTCCTTCAGGACCTCTTCATCTCTGGACACGCCTTCAGGCGACCAGTACGGCTGGTTCGAACTGCCTCAGATGGAATACACCGTCAGCGGAAGCTACAAGATCAGCAAGGCCGATCCGAACAACTACTTCGCCTATCACATGTGCGCCGGTGGGGAAAAGGGTCCTCAGGGCAAGACTGCCAGGAACTACACCGTCTGCTTCAGCGGGACTCATCATCCAGAACTTGATTGATCAACAAGCGACAGAAAACGAGATTTTCGCTAAGATTGTTAGTCTTGAAGGGGTCCACGAAGCCCAAGCGATGGCACGAAATTACCTGAAAGCAGCCTACAAAAATCTGCAGGATTTAGGTGCTGATGGAGACAACCAAACGCTGAAGCAAATTTTGAAATTAGTTGACGAAAGAATCTAACAACTAGGTCAAAATATGCTACTATTTGTGTGTTCTCAAAAAACTAAATAAGTATCCATAATGGAGGCATCCGCATGACCAAAAAATTAGTTATTGCATATATCGGCAATGGTAAAAGTACGAACCGCTATCACTTGCCATTCGCATTGAAGTTGCCTGATAAAATAGAAGTGAAGACAATTTATTCTCGGAAAGATAATTCACCGTGGGATAAAATTGCCGGAATCAAATACACCAACGATATTAACGACATTTATAATGATCCAGAAATTGATTGTGTGGTTGCGACCGTTCCGGCCGTTGCCCACATGGAAATTGCTAGGGACGTTTTGTTGCACGGCAAGAACTTGGTGATGGAGAAACCCTTTACTAACACTGAGGCTGAGGCCAAGGAATTATACGATCTAGCTAAAGAAAAAAATTTGCTGCTCCAATGCTACACCAATCGTCGGTTTGATTCTGATTGGCTAACGGTCCAAAAGGTTATTGAGAGTGGCAAGTTGGGTGAGTTAATCGAACTCGATAATAATTTCGATTACTATCGTCCTGAAGTTCCGACTAATTCTACTTTCTCTGTCTACAACAGTTACCTCTATGGACATGGTTGTCATACCTTGGATCAGATTATTTCGTATTTTGGGAAAGCCGATTCGGAAAGGTATGATGTGCGCCAGACCTTAGGTAAAGGACACCCGGATGATTACTTCGATGTTAACTTGTACTATGGCAATTTGAAAGTTTCCGTTTCATCGAGTTATTTCCGCTTAACTTCTCGCCCAAGTTTTGCAGTTTATGGCCGCAAAGGAAGCTTCATCAAACAAACGACTGACCAACAGGAAACTGATTTGAAGAAATTCTACATGCCAAATAATGCCGACTTTGGACTCGATCGTCCCGAAGAATATGGTACTTTAACTTACCTTGACGCTGCGGGTCAATATCATGAAGAAAAAGTCGTGTCGGAAGTCGGAGATTACAGTATCTACTATTCTAACTTGTATGAAACTTTAATTAACGGGAAACCAAAGGCTTCAAAGGATGAACAAACGATTGAGGTCATGCGTTTACTCGAAACTGGATTGAAAGACATTGTGGCTAACGAACAAGGTAATAAGTAATAAAATAAATTAATAAATTGAATGTAAATAAAATTAAAAATCAAAAAAGCTTCACCAGCTGATTCCTGCAACAATGCAGAAATAATATGGGAAGCTTTTTTAATTTATCGTTACTGTGCTAGTAAGCCTTGATCCATCAAGTAAAGACTCTTGAAGTGATCATTTGTTTGGTAAAGTTCTTTCGGTGAACCCTGCATTTCCACCGCCCCATCTTTTAAGAAGATAACTTGGTCGATGTACTTAATTCCTTGCAGGTGATGCGTAATCCAGAAGATAGTCTTGTCTGAAAGTGCATCAAAAATTAAATCTAATAATTTTTGCTCGGTTAAAGGATCTAATCCAACCGTCGGTTCGTCTAACAAAATAATTGGCGTATCTTGTAAGAGCACCCGGGCCAAGGCCAAACGTTGTTTCTGACCACCCGAGAAACGTGCTCCTGCTTCTTGAACAACAGTGTTCAATCCCTCTGGTAATGTTTCGAAAAGTTCTTTTAATTGAACTTGTTCTAAGACTTCCCAGATTCGGGCATCGGTCACATCGGGGTTAGCCATCTTCAAGTTGGCGTATACGGTCGTGTTGAACAAGAAAGTGTCCTGATTCAGCACGGAGAAGAGTTTAGAACGATTTTGCTGCAAGGAACTAATATCGTTACCGTTGATGCTAATACTGCCTTGGTCGATCTGTAAGTCGCCTAAGAGTAAGTCCAAAATCGTCGTTTTCCCAGAACCGCTCGGTCCAATCAATGCGACCTTTTCGCCGCGTTTAATCTCTAGACTAAAGTCCTTAATAATCGGGTTAACTTCGTTTTTGTAGGTGAATTTAATATTCTCCAAGCTAATATTCTTTAAATCTTTTGGGGCAAGATCCACCTGGTTGGTCAATTCTTTTTTCGAGTGATGCAAATTGTTTAAACGCACAACGGAATCCTTGTAGGTCGTCGATTCTTCAAACCCTTGGGAGACGGGGATAATCGCATCTGACATCGGGAAGAGTGCGAGGACAATTGCGCCAACGAAGTTTGCTTGCGCCTGATTACCCGTTAATAATTTATTGGTGAAGTAGAGTAGGGCCACGGCCATCAAGCCAAAGACGACTTCGAGTAAGAAGTCACGCGACCAGTCGAACCGGTTGCTTTTATGATGACTACTGCGCATTTCTTTCGAAGTTTCCGTCGTGTAGTTCAAAAAGTCGGCTTTTCTGTCAGCAATTTTCCAAACCCCAGCTCCCAAAACTTGATCCGTGTAGTTTGCATAGAGGTCGCTTTTGAGGGCTTTTTGTTTTGCCCGGCGAGCGGTTTCTAGACTGACGGAAAAGAGCGGAACTACCACTAATTCCACCAACATCAAGAGCAAGATGGTTAAGCCAAACAAGAGGTTGAACCAACCGAGTGCGATGATGACAATCAGGCAAAAGAAGTAACTGGTGATTGCGGGGAAGATAGTCCGCAAGTAAAGGTTTTGCAAGTGACCAAGGTCCTCGGCAAGCAAGCTCAGTAAACTACCGGTCTGGTAATTTTCGCTTAGTGGATCGGAATCTGCTTCGAGTGCATCATAGAGTTTTTTGCGCAAGTCGCTGGTGACATGGAGGACCCAGTTATGACTAACTAGTCGTTCGAGATATTTGAAGACTGGTCGCCCAATCCCGAATACTCGCGTCATCAAGATGGGAATGTAAATCATCAAGATGTTAGGTGGTTGGGTGGCTGCTTTATCGATTGAGTAACCGGAACTAAACATCAGGGCCGCGCCACAGAAGAAGGTCAGAGATCGGAAGAGCACACGTCTGAACTCCAGTCACCAATGGAAA
>CAMJXI010000122.1 GCA_946409675.1 uncultured Lactobacillus sp.
ATCTAAATTCTCTACTTTAAACATCTAATAATTCCTTACTTTAAGCTAAAAGTTAATAATGTAATTCTTAGCTTTAATGTCTCCAAGGTCAACCCCTTTTTCTTTCGAGAACTTAATCACGTCAGTAAAGGTTTTGTTAGAAACTGGAGTAGCTTCTTCATATTTAGGGAATTTAGCTTTGTCAGCAACGGCTTGTGGTAAACCAAGGTCGTCGACAATCACTGATTTAACCACATCAGGGTCATAGTTCAATAATTTAACAGCTTTGTTGTAAGCACGGTTGAAACGAGTCATCAAATCTTTGTCGCCTGAGATTTTCTTGTTGAAGGCCATTGCAGTTGCCTTAAAGGTTGTTGGATCACTTTCGTTGATTACGTGTAATCCTTGAGCCTTAGCCATCGTCAAGAATGGTTCTGGCATTACAGCACCGTCCATCTTGCCGTCTTTCATCATTTGCAACTTAGTTGGAATTTCAGCAACTTTGTTGATTACCAGGTCATCGTCAGTCATGTTGTAAGGTTTCATCAATTTAGACATGTAGTAATCAGCCACGGCACGTGGTAAGTTACCCATAATCTTGCCCTTCAAGTCTTGAACTGTCTTCACGTTAGGATCACGGACAACGACACCAAATTTACCAGTCAAGGCAGTACCTAATTTCCAGCCAGTTTTACCAGTAATATAAGAAGTGTACATTACTAAGTCAGTAACTGTACCGTCTAATTGGTTAGCAGAAACGGCGGCATCACGCTTGGTTGCATCCCTGTAAAGTTGCACAGTTGCATCGATACCTTCTTCTTTAAAGTAGCCTTTTTTAGCAGCTACGAAAAGTGGTGCGGAATCTGGAGCAGGCATTGCTCCCAATTTCATAGTGACAACTTTTTCGGTTTTTGTATCGGTAGAAGTTTTAGTAGCTTCTTTCTTTGGTGCGCATGCAGTCAAAAGACCAACAAGTGAAAGAGATACCAAGCTTCCTAGTACTAATTTTCTAAGTTTCATCGAAACTTCCCCCTTAACTTTTTTCAAACAAGTTAATACTATAACAATGGTAGCGCTCACACTAATTCGATTTTACTAATCTCATTTTTTGTTAATTAAAATAAAACGCGCAAAATATAAACATTTTGACGTCCGCGAAACCGTGCCACAAAGGCCTTTTAGAATTTCTTAAGATGTCTTTACACTTTATGAACTCTTTCGTCACACTTTCTTCACAAATTTAGATTACATTATAACTGTAGCCAAAAGGTCACCCCCCTGGCAGCTACTAAACGAATAAATTTAAGACCCAACTTTTTGTTTTCATTCATTCTTACTCCTCCAAGTAGATGAACATTTGAGCTAGACTTCTCTAGCCTAATATATACTGACTCATGGTAATTCCCGACCATGAGTCTTTTTTTGTCGATTTTTGCCTGATAGTTAAAAAACTTTAAATAACCACACGTTCTTCACCATTTAGTTTCTAATTGTGTTTATAATTTAGATATACATTGAAAGGAGTACTGTATTTTATGATTTCTCCTGCTATAGAAAAAATGATTCAAGAAAAGGCTGGCGACTTTATTATCCCAGCCGTCAAAATCGCTAACGTTCAAGCCGATAACCCTTTGATGCACGCCTTCTTAATCTTGACGAAAGTTAAATATGCAAAGATTCCCGTGCTCGACAAGGAATCGCACATCGTTGGTTTACTCAGTTTGTCCATGATTACGGACACGATGCTTGAAACCGATGACGTCTGCGTTGATTGCTTAAACGACCACACCGTGGCCGAAGTAATGCAAACCGAATTTGATACAATTAAAACTGACGAGACGCTTGAAAAAGAACTTCATCTGCTTGTTGACGACGCATTTTTGCCAGTAGTCGACCAACAAAATGTTTTCGTAGGATTATTGACCCGGCGCGAAATCATGAAGTCCTTCAACTACGTCGCTCACACCATCGACGATCAGTACACTATTACCGAAAAACACGTCGATCCAATTCACGTGGTCGGACAGAAGTAAATTCTTTACCAAAACTTAATAAATTTACAAGCTTAATGATATCCATTCTCATTAAGCTTTTTTTGTGCAAAGTATGCTATGATTAATTTAAGCAAGTTGATTCCCTTTAAATTAAAATGATTATAGTTTAGAATAGAAGTACAGAGATACAAAGAGAGGTAGAAAAAATGAAACATCAATGGAAACTTTATATTAGCTTAGCAATCGGGGTTGTTTCCTTAATTCTACAATTCGGATTTCATCTTAATAACTGGGCGCAAATCTTAATCACCGTCGCCGGTTCCATCATGGCTCTTTCAATGACAATTGAGATGATTAGAACTTTAAAATCCGGTAAATATGGTGTCGACGCCTTAGCCATCATGGCGATTGTTGCCACTATGGCGGTTGGTGAATACTGGGCATCATGGATGATCTTGATCATGTTGACCGGTGGAGATACTTTGGAAGACTATGCCGCAGCGCAAGCCGGTAAAGAATTAAAAGCTCTTTTGGAAAATTCACCCCAAGTTGCCCACAAGGTAACTGAAAATGGGACGCTCATCGACGTGCCGGTTGACGACATCCAAGTAAACGACCAAGTAGTTGTGAAGCCTGGTGGCGTAGTTCCAGTCGACGGGGTTATCGTTGAAGGTTCATCAAGCTTTGACGAATCCACCTTGACCGGTGAATCGGTCCCAGTCGATAAGACAGTTGACGACAAGTTAATGTCTGGTTCGATTAACGGTTCTTCTTCTATTACAATGAAGGTTTTAAAAATTGCGGCCGATTCGCAATATCAAGCAATCGTGCATTTGGTTAAATCTTCCGAGACACAACCGGCAAAATTCGTCCGGATGGCCGACCAATACGCCGTACCATTTACGATTATTGCCTTGATTATCGCCGGTGTTGCCTGGGCAGTGACCGGTGACCCAGTTCGTTTCGCAGAAGTTCTGGTAGTTGCTTCACCATGCCCATTGATTTTGGCAGCACCTGTAGCCTTAGTTGCCGGCATGAGTCGCATGAGTAAGAACAACATCGTGGTTAAATCTGGGACGACAATCGAGAAATTGGCCAAAGTTAAGACTTTTGCTTTCGATAAAACCGGTACTTTAACTAAGAACCAATTGACCATTAACAAAATTCACCCGGTAGCCGGCTTTGATGAGAAGACTTTACAAGTCCTCGCAGCTAGTGCAGAACAAGAATCTGGGCACATTATCGCCCGTTCGCTAGTTGCAAATACTAAACACAGTGATTTGTTGGAAATGTCTGACCTAAACGAAGTAACGGGTTCTGGGATTCAGGCTCAAGTTGATGGCAAGACCATTAAGGTTGGTAAATTAGCCTTCGTCGCACCAGAACAAGAGAAAATCCAAGTCGATCAAACAGCGATTTACGTTTCGATTGATGGTCAGTTTGCCGGCTATATTATTTTTGCCGACCAAATTCGGCCAGAATCAGCTGGAACGATTGCCGAATTACGCAACCAAGGCATCAACCATATCATGATGTTGACTGGTGACCATGAAGCGATTGCTCGTAAAGTGGCTGACCAAGTCGGCGTTGATGACGTCAGATTTGATTGCTTGCCTGAACAAAAAATTCATTACATTAAGGATGTTGAAAAAGACTTGCATCCCGTTGCCATGGTTGGTGATGGTGTGAATGACGCCCCTAGTTTAGCAGTAGCTGACGTAGGGATTGCCATGGGTGCAACTGGTGCTACAGCTGCCAGTGAATCAGCCGATGCCGTCATCTTAGTTGATGACCTTAGCCGGGTAAACACGGCCGTTGAAATCTCGAAACGGACGATGAACATCGCACGCAACGTTGTTTTAACTGGGATTGTAATCTTGGTTATCTTGATGTTGGTCGCAGCATTTGGCTTTATTCCAGCACTTCTCGGGGCAATCTTCCAAGAAGTTGTTGATACAGCAACCATTCTTTTGGCCTTACTTGCAAAGACTGCACCAAGAAAAAAGAAGGAAACTAGCACAGCTAAAAACAATT
>CAMJXI010000123.1 GCA_946409675.1 uncultured Lactobacillus sp.
TGCATATACGCCAAATCTTACTTTTATATCATTTTTATCAAAAACTACACGATAAAAAGTTGTTTAGTAAGAATACGTTTTTAATATAAACCTGTCTTTGTGTAAATTCAAACATTTGTTATTTTAAGAAGATAAGTGTTTTTTAATGAAATGTTTCTCACACACGAAACGCACAACTCACCGTTATCAGGTACCAACCAGTTTATTGTTATAACAAAACTTTTCGTTATTTTGTTCATTCATTTGTTCGTCACTTAAAAATCGACCTAATTCGCACACGAAAAAGAACACAAAAAAAGTTCCTAATTTTTTTTAGGAACTTTTCTTCTATTATTACGTTAATTATTTAATTCTTTTTATCTTAATAAGTTAATTTAACTACTACTTTATTTAGTCTTAATCTCAGCAACCAAATCACCGTCAGTCGTTGCTTCATCATTTGTCTCCTTAAAGTCGATTGTCTCCACCTTATCCGCCGAGTTCGTCACAATCGTCATCACTACAGGATCTTTTCCCGCAGCCGCAACCTGTGCCACGTCCATAGTTGCTATCTTCGTTTCTGGGGTCACTGCATCCCCTTCTTTCACGAACACTTCAAAAGGTGCACCATTCAAGTCCACGGTATCAATCCCCAGGTGAAGCAAGACTTCTAGTCCAGCACTAGTTTGCAAACCAATTGCATGTTTAGTTTTGAAGACCGACACGACACTACCTGTCACAGGAGAATAAATCGCAGCATCCTCCGGATTAATGGCAAACCCGTCACCCATCATCTTCTGAGCAAAAACCGGATCGCTGACATTTTCAATTTCTACAAACGTCCCTGTTACCGGTGCCTTCAACTCCGGCAATTCTTTCTTCTTACCTAATCCGAATAATCCCACTTGATTTTCCTCCTATTCATCCTTACCTAAAATTTGATTAATTTCTTGACTGTAAAGGTCGGCTTTCCCACCATAAACGGCTTGAATCCCGCCTTGCATCTCAAGGACAGCTGCCGCACCCAAATCCTTAATCGGTTGTTTCTCCACAATCTTAGGATCGACCACAGCCACTCTTAATCTAGTTGCACACGCCTCAACGCTTTCAATATTTGCAGCACCGCCAAGTGCTTTAATTAAAATTTCTGATTGAGTATGTAAGTCTGAAGTAACGTCGCTTGGTGAAACCATTGCTGCACCATTTTCACTTGAGCCTGCATCTTCAATTTCCATCCCTGGAATTTGAACCTTAAACTTCGTAATCAAAACTCTAAAGACAACATAGTAGATTACTGCCCAAATAATACCAAGTAATAAGACATTTGGCCAGTTAGTTTTGTCCTTACCTTGCAAAACACCGAATAACATGTAATCGATGAAACCACCTGAGAACGAGTTACCAATTCTGATATTCATGATGTCAGCGAAGTAGAATGACAAACCATCAAGGAATGCATGGACCACATAAAGCCATGGAGCTACGAACAAGAAAGTATATTCAAGAGGTTCTGTAATACCTGTTAAGAATGATGTCAAACCACCTGAAAGGTAGAGACCACCTTCTTTTTTACGGTTAACTTTAGGAATACAGTGATACATTGCAAGTGCTGCTGCAGGTAGACCAAACATCATCGTAGCAAAACGTCCTGCAAAGAATCTAGTTCCGTAAGTAAATAATCCGACATGATTTGGATCTGCTAATTGAGCAAAGAAAATATTTTGTGCACCGACCACTGTGTGACCTGCAACCATTGCCGTACCACCAAGTTCGGTATACCAGAACATTGGGTAGATGGCGTGGTGTAAACCAACCGCACCAGTTAAACGAAGCAAGAAACCGTATAAGAAAGTCCCAAAGCTACCCATGCTGGCAATTGCCTTACCAGCTTCAACTAACCAGCCTTGAATTGGTGGCCAAATCATGAAGAAGAAGGCACCGATGAAGATAGCTGCAAATGAAGTGATAATCGGAATAAATCTCGAACCGCCGAAGAACCCGAGGAACGTTGGCAATTCAATTTTTCTGTACCGGTTGTGCAAGAAGGCAACCATTCCACCGATTACTAAGGCACCAATCACACCTGTATCAATAGTAGCTTTAGGTGAGAAAATTTGGAGGAAACTACTGATGGTTGCTGTGTAAACCAAGTAAGCAACACCACCGGCAAGTCCGGCCGTCCCTTTATCACCGTTAGCTAATCCGACCGCGACCCCAATCGCAAAAATCAGCGCGATATTGGCAAAGACCGCATTTCCGGCTCCCTGCATAACTTTCAAAATCGTTTGGAGCCAGTCTTGGCTCAACCAAGGATAGGCCTTAACGGCTGCTTCATTACTTAACGCCCCACCAAGTCCGAGCAACAAACCTGCTGCTGGCAGAATGGCAATCGGGAGCATGAATGCTCTTCCGAGTTGTGAAAATTTCTTAAACATTTCCCTTTTCCTCCATTATTTAATCGCTTCGATGAAACGAGTCCCAATTTCAAGTGGTCGCGTAATCGCTCCACCAATCACCATGCCAGTCACCCCAAGGTCATGCACCGCTTTGGCTTGTTCAGTCGTGTGAATGCGACCTTCAGCAATCACTGGCAATTTAGCCTCAACCAAGGCTTTTAAGAGCTCCATATCTGGTCCTTCAAGTTTGGGGCTTTCTTCGGTATAGCCACTTAGGGTTGTTCCGACGAAATCTACTCCAGCTTCATACGCATTTTTGGCTTCTTCGAAGTTTGAAGTGTCTGCCATCAAAAGTTGATCAGGATATTTACTCCGGACTTCCTTGATGAACTCGTTGATGGTTTTGCCATCGTGGCGCGGTCTCAGCGTACAATCAAACGCGATCACCGCTACCCCAGTTTCTGCCAGCTCATCAATTTCCTTCATCGTGGCAGTGATGAAAGGTTTCTCCGGGAGGTAATCCCGTTTGATGATTCCGATAATTGGTAAGTCGGTTACTGCTTGAATCTCTTTGATATCGCGGACCGAGTTGGCACGGATACCAACGGCTCCAGCTCGTTCAGCAGCCTTAGCCATCAAGGGCATTACCCCGCCCTTTTCGGTGTACAAAGGTTCACCAGGTAAAGCCTGACAAGAAATAATGATTCCGTCATGTATTTGTTTAATAAATTCTTCTTTTTTCACTCCAAAAATCCTCCAAAACTAAATCTTTTGATACTTTAATCCTCCATTACTATATCATGGAGTTTTTATCCTGTAAACCCTTTCAATAAATAAATTCTCCAAAATTTTGAAAGAATGGAGGATTTTGGAGGATTACGGTATAATAAAGGTATTGATATTAAGGTTTTACTTTGGGGGAACAGCAAATGACATATCTCGAGCGCTTAAACAATAATGTAAATAATCTGACTAAATCAGAGAAGTTAGTAGCCGACTACATCGCGACCAACCGCGACCAGGTTATCTACGGCACGATGAACACCATCAAGGACTCTACTGGAGTTGGTGATGCGACCATCATTCGTTTCTGTCAGAAGATTGGTTTCTCCGGTTTCACCGATTTGAAGATTTCGCTTGCTAAAGAAGACTTCTCCAACAGTGAAAAAGACGAGGATAATAAAAATTATTATTCAAAAATAACAAACACGTTGATCGACGTTCTTCAAAAAACAGAGTCTTTGATAGATGAGGAGAATTTGGATAAGGCCATCAATCTACTTTCGACCTCAAAACAGGTCTATCTTTTTGGTTCAGGGCATTCTGGCCAAACAGCGCGGGACTTTGAACTCGTCCTCTTGCGGGTGGGTATTATCGCCCGGGCAGAAACCGATCCCCACATCCAATCCCAAATTGCAGCGATGTTGACTGAAGACGACTTGATCATTGGCTTCTCGTTATCTGGTAGAACCAAGGACCTCTACTCCGCAATGAGTATCGCGCAATCAAACGATGCTAAAACCATTATTATTACGAACTCCCCTACCTCACCACTGGCTCAGATGGCCGACATCTCAC
>CAMJXI010000124.1 GCA_946409675.1 uncultured Lactobacillus sp.
CACCGAGATCTACACTCTTTCCCTACACGACGCTCTTCCGATCTCTGGCATCAACGTCAGATCCGCGAATCGATTTCTGAAAGGCGGAGATGACGTCGTAATGACCGTCGCCGTTTGCATCGAAATCTTGGACCTTCTTTTGGATGGAACTTGCGATATCTTCTTGCGTAATCTCAATTGAAACGGGGACTTCGCCAGATTCAGCGTTCGCCTTGGTTTTTTCTTTCAGGGTCGACATCACAGCGAGCTCTAAGGCGTTCAAAGTTGCCCGCAAGTCACCATTAGCGTTGTCTAAGAGAAGCTTAAACGCATCTTTAGTGAGGGTAGGGTGATATTTACCCAAGCCTTTTTTATCGTCTGTTAAGGCTCTTTTAACCGCTTTTTCGATGTCGTCTGGTTCAAGTCTTTGGAGTTCAAAAATTTGGGTCCGAGAACGAATGGCCGGGCTAGTACTGATGTAGGGATTCTCGGTTGTCGCACCGATTAAAATAATTTGGCCAGACTCTAAGAGAGGCAAGAGGAAGTCTTGCTTGGTTTTGTCCAACCGGTGAATTTCGTCGAGCAACAAAATAACGGTCCCACTCATTTTGCCTTCTTCGGCGACGATTTTGAGATCTGCCTTGGAGTCGGTGGCCGCGTTTAAGCGCCGAAAAGCGTATTTCGTTGAACCAGCGATGGCGCTGGCAATACTGGTTTTGCCGATACCCGGGGGACCATAAAGAATCATGGATGAGAGGAGTTTTGCTTCGACCATGCGGCGAATGATTTTGCCGGGACCAACGAGGTGGCTTTGCCCGACAACTTCGTCGAGGTTGGTCGGACGCATTCGATATGCTAAAGGTTGCATTTATTCTCCTTTAGAATCACCAAATAATTTTCCAAAAAGGGAATGGCGTTCTGGTTTTTGTTCGTTAGTTGGATCCGTGTTAGTTGCGGTTGCTAAGTGATATTTATCCGTTAAGGTGATGGCATCTTCGTTGATGGCAGTCGTTGAGACCACTAAAAGGCCAGTATCAGCCTCACCATCTTTGGCAGATTCATCGTTGATCACAGCAAAGTGGGTGTTGGCTTTGGCTGAGGCAGCCACAACTTGTTGCATCAAGGCAGTCTGGGCAATTTTGCCGTTAATCAAAACTTGATACTGTTGGTAGTCAGCAAAATGTTTCAAAAAAACTTGGACTGCAGATTTATCTTCTGCTTCTTTGACGGTGAGACGCAAATAAATACGTTCGCGCAAGCTACCAAGGTACTGGTGGCGTTCGTCGATATTAGTTTGTGGTTGGCCGTGCATAGCCTGAGTTAGTCGATCATTCACATTTTCTGACATCACAATTCTCCTTTGTTGTAATCTCAATTATATCATGTTCTCCGATAAATATTTCTAGAGAAAAAGTAGTCTTAAAGCAATCGGAAAATAAAAAAAGCCAGCGCAAGCTGACTGGATTTTGCTAACTTAGAAGATGATTTTTAAAGCTCAATCAAATTATTTTGTAATGCAAAGGCAACTGCCTCAGCCCTAGTAAAGACGCCAAGCTTATTATAGACATCGGTTAAGTGACTTTTAATCGTTCTTTCGCTCAAGTGTAAATCATCAGCAATCTCTTTGTTCCGGTAGCCTTGGGCGACCTTGGTCAAGATTTCTTCCTCGCGGTCTGTCAAATCAAAGTTGCTAGGTGAACTTGGCGCAAAAGCCTTGGCCGCAATCTGCGGTTCTAAAAAGACCTGTCCTTTCAACGCACCACGAATCGTATTGAGAATGGTATCACGGTCAGCATCCTTTAGTAAAAATCCCTTGGCGCCCAGTTTCATGACTTCTTGGATTGGTTCTTGGTCATCGAACGTGGTGAGGACTACAACAGGAACTGAAATTTGACGCTTCTGCAATTCTTGGAGTAACTCAATGCCATTCATCTTCGGCATTCTAATATCTAGGACAACGACATCGGGCTTGAGTTCTAAAATTTTGGCCAAGCCTTCTTCGCCATCGACCGCGCTACCAATCGCTTCCAAATCATCTGCGGTTTCTAAAATCATCGTTAAGCCCGTGCGTAAGATCTGGTGGTCATCAATTATCAATACTTTTGCGGTCATAGTTTTTCCTTTCTTGCTGTGGGAATCGTCAGTGTAACTGTTGTACCTTCTTCGGGATTAGAAACCACACTCAAGATACCGTCTAAAGCGGCGGCTCTTTCGTGCATTCCTTGCATGCCGAAGTGACCGTCAGTTTTCTTAAAACGGGAACTGGTTGACTCTTTTGCAGTTGCTAAATTGTCAGTTTCAAAGTCGATTACTTTGAGGGTGAACACATCGTTCGTGGTTCTTCCTTGAATAACAGCTTCTTGATCGTTTGTGTGTTTGACCACGTTGACTAAAGCTTCAGAGATGATACGCGTAATTTGGGTGAGTTGGGCGTTGGAGTATTCCGGCACCTGTTGAAGCCTGGTATGTACGTTCAAACCGTAATTTTTTTTGAAGGCGTCAAGTAATAGATTTACTCTTGCTTCTAAACTTTCCTCGGTGGTTGAACGTAAGTCAGTTAAGGTGAGACGTGAATCGCGTAGAGTATCTCTGGCAATCTCGATAGTATTGTCGATTACTTGAGCGGTCTTTTCCGTTTTGCCACTTGCGAGAAAACTTTTGG
This sequence comes from uncultured Lactobacillus sp., assembly GCA_946409675.1. GTDB lineage: Bacteria > Bacillota > Bacilli > Lactobacillales > Lactobacillaceae > Amylolactobacillus. The sequence continues at coordinate 2,642 of CAMJXI010000124.1, forward strand.
CGGCTTCCAGTTGCATGACTGTCCCGGCCAATCCTTGGGTTAGTGTATCGTGCAGTTCTCGTGCAACTCTTTGGCGTTCTGTGCGAATTGTTGCTTCTTCAACTTGGGCGTAGGCAACCTTCAGCTCGGTTACTAAATCTTCTGCGCGATTTTTTTCTGCGACTTGTTTGGCATAAAAATTCCAGTAGTAGAGTAAGACACAAAGCATAAAGACCATCGATTGTAAGACGATGACCCCTTGGAACCAACCGTTAGCAAGCGAGTAGGGAATCCATGCTCCAAAATAGAGCAAGCCTATTGCAAAGACAATGGGTTTTGGATGGTGGTAGAGGTTGATGGTCTCAATCGTAATCACTGGGAAAATTCCGATAATAAAGACAGGCATGTCGCCGCTAAAGGCGAGCGTGGTACTCAAAGCGAACGCTAGTTGTGCGCCAAACAAAACAAAGGGATGGAGCTTAATCAGACAATCGGCAATCCAGATCAGCAAAATTTCCATTAAGGTGCCGCCGATGAGAATTCCTGCCTGAATGACGTACGAATCATCAGCTATACTGGCAGCAATTTTATGAGTCAATGGTTGAACAACGTTGTTGAATTGCAAAACAAAAAATGACATGAAAGTTAAAGTAATTAACCAGATGGTCACTGGGACTCTAAAACTTTTGAGGGAAGTGTTTGTATTCCGGTTCTTTTGAGTAGCCATATCCGTCTCCTATATAATGTAAATTCAGTATACAGCAACAGCCGGTTAACGTCCTAACCGGCTGAAATTTATTAATCTGTTGTGTAATTAGTCTGCACTAAGGGCATCGATGGGGTTCATTTTAGCAGCGCGTCTTGAAGGTAAGAACGAGGCGATTAATGAGATAACTAATGCAATTAAGAAGGTGATCACAACATTACCAAGACTAATTTGGATGATGTTGTAGGCTACGAGTGGCGCAATCGCCCAGTTTGCGACAGCAGCAATCCCAAACGCAAGGGCAGTTGCAACAGTAGCGCTGACGAAGCCGATGATCAGTGACTCGCTCGTAAAGAGACGACGAATGTCGCGTTTGCTTTCACCGATTGCCCGAAGAATACCAATTTCCTTAGTCCTTGAGCTAACCGACATAAACATCGTGACGATAATCATTAAGGCAGAGACCACAAGTGAGATGGCAGCGATGGTTGCCAGAACAAGTGAGGCTAAGTTAACGTATTGCTTCACCGTGCTAATAAATGAGGTGAGGGCAAAACTACTAAAACTTCTTAGATCGGAAGAGCGTCGTGTAGGGAAAGAGTGTAGATCTCGGT
>CAMJXI010000125.1 GCA_946409675.1 uncultured Lactobacillus sp.
CCGGCACCAGGACCGATATCAATCAAGTAATCCGCCGCCATCATCGTATCTTCATCATGTTCAACGACGATTAAGGTATTGCCTAAATCGCGCATCTTTTTCAAGGACATGATTAAACGATCGTTGTCGCGTTGGTGTAAACCAATTGAGGGTTCGTCCAAAATATACATGACACCAGACAAGTTCGAACCAATCTGAGTTGCTAGTCTAATTCGTTGGGCTTCCCCACCGGATAATGTTCCGGCAGAACGAGACAACGTCAAATAGTTCAAGCCGACGTTGATTAGGAAGGTCAATCGGTCACTAATTTCATGCAAAATAGGCTTAGCGATTGCCGTTTCTTGTTCCGACAATGAAACGCTGTCGAAGAATTTGACCGTCTCTTTGATAGCAAGTGCGGAAACATCCGCGATATCTTGGCCCATCACCTTAACGGCTAAGGCTTGGCGATTCAATCTCTTACCATGACAGACAGGACAAGTTAATTCGGTCATGTATTTACGCATTTGGTCACGCGTAAATTCACTATTCGTTTCGTGATAACGGCGTTTAACGTTGTTGATGACCCCTTCAAAAAGCGTATCAACGTCACGGACGCCACCAAATTCATTTTGGTAATGGAAGTGGAAAGTCTTCTCTGAACCATACAAAACAATTTCTTGTTGCTTGGCAGTCAGCTTAGAGTAAGGCTTGTCCGTTGGGATTTTGAATTGTTCGGCCGCTTGGCGTAACATCTCCGGATAGTAATTTGAGCTGATCGGATTCCATGGCAAAAGTGCGCCTTCTTCGAGCGTCAAACTTGGGTCTGGTACAACTAAATCAACGTCGACTTCAAGCTTATTGCCTAAACCGTCACATTCTGCACAGGCACCAAAAGGAGCGTTAAAGGAGAACAAGCGGGGTTCTAATTCACCGACGGTGAAACCACAAATTGGGCAGGCGTAGTGTTCTGAAAAGATCAGCATCTCGCCCCCAATTACGTCGACATTTGCATAGCCATCGGCTAAACGAAGCGCGGCTTCAAGTGAGTCAAAAAGACGTGAACGAATCTCGTCTTTAACGACCAACCGATCGATTACGATGTTGATGTCGTGTTTCTTGTTTTTGTCCAATTCAAACTCATCGGTAATTTCGTGCACTTCGCCGTCAACGGCCACACGAACATAACCTTCCTTTTGAATTTTTTCGAAAACTTTTTTGTGTTCACCTTTTTTAGCGCGAATGACAGGTGAGAAAATTTGAATCTTTGTCTTCTCGGGTAATTCCAAAATCCGGTTGACCATTTGTTCAACGGACTGGCTCACGATTGGTGTGCCATCGTTAGGACAAATTGGGTGACCCACACGTGCCCAAAGTAAACGCAAATAATCGTTAATTTCGGTCACGGTTCCGACAGTTGAACGAGGATTCTTCGAGGTTGTTTTTTGGTCAATGGAAATAGCAGGGTTCAAGCCATCAATGGAATCAACGTCTGGTTTATCCATTTGACCCAAAAATTGGCGGGCGTAACTTGAGAGGGACTCTACGTAACGTCGTTGTCCTTCGGCGTATAACGTATCAAACGCCAAGGAACTCTTTCCAGAGCCAGAAAGTCCGGTCACAACGACCATCTTTTCTTTGGGAATGGTCACGTCGATATCTTTTAAATTATGTTCACGAGCGCCGTGAATGACAATTTGATCATTACTCATTTATTACTTTCCTCCACCCTGAAGTTCTAGAATTGCATCACGCAATGTGGCTGCTTCTTCGAAATCAAGCTTCTTCGCTGCACTACGCATTTGTTCGTTCAAATTATGAATTAATTCGTCTTTTTCTTTTTTGTTCAATTCGTCAAAATTAAGCTCTTTGAAGGTCTTGTCCGTCTCATCCGTGTCGACACCCTTGACCAGTGAAATGGCATCCCTAATCGGCTTAATAATGGTGGTTGGCGTGATGTTGTGCTCAATATTGAACTTTTCTTGAATCTCACGTCTTCTGTTCGTCTCACTAATGGCGACCTTCATCGAATCCGTCATCTTATCGGCATACATGATTACGGCACCGTTTGAGTTACGTGCGGCACGACCGATAGTTTGAATCAAAGGTCTCTCGGAACGCAAGAAGCCTTCCTTATCGGCATCTAAAATTGCGACGAGCGAGACTTCCGGCACGTCAATCCCCTCTCGTAAGAGGTTAATCCCAATCAAGACGTCAAACTTACCAAGTCGCAGGTCACGCAAAATCTCTGAACGTTCGAGTGTCTTGATATCACTATGCAGATACTTAACTTTAATCCCCAATTCCTTGAGATATTCGGTTAAATCTTCCGACATTTTTTTGGTCAAAGTCGTGACAAAAACCCGTTCGTCGCGTTCAGCCCGTTTGTTAATCTCGCCCACCAGGTCATCAATCTGACCTTCAATTGGACGGACCTCGACCTTCGGATCAAGCAACCCGGTTGGTCGGATAATCTGCTCGACCTTAAACGGTGTTCGTTCGAGTTCAAATGGTCCCGGAGTGGCCGAAACGTACATGATTTGGTGAATGTGTTCTTCAAATTCTTCGAGCTTAAGAGGACGGTTATCTAGGGCACTAGGCAATCTAAAACCGTAATCGACCAGCGTTTGTTTCCGGGCACGGTCCCCGTTGTACATCCCTCTAATTTGGGGCATAGTCACATGGGATTCGTCAATCAAAATCAAGAAGTCGTCCGGGAAGAAATCAAGGAGCGTGTAAGGTGGTTCACCTTCGGCACGGCCTTCCATTTGCCGAGAATAGTTTTCGATTCCGTTGGTGTATCCGAGTTCGGCCATCATCTCAAGATCATAGGTCGTTCTTTGCTTGATTCTTTGGGCCTCAAGTAACTTACCCTCGCCTTCGAACTTCTTCACTTGGATATCGAGTTCTTTTGAAATCCGCTCGATTCCGGCTTTCATCTGTTCGTCGTTGGTCATAAAGTGCGTCGCTGGGAACAAGGAAATCTGTTGTCTTTCCCCGATAATTTCACCAGTTAAGGAGTCAACTTCGACCATCCGGTCAATCTCATCCCCGAAAAACTCGATGCGAAAAGCGTGTTCCGAGTTGCCTGCAGGGAAAATTTCCACCACATCACCACGAACACGAAAACGCCCCCGTTGAAAATCAATGTCGTTGCGATCATATTGAATGCCAACGAGTTCGCGCAAAAGTTGTGTCCGGTCAAGTTCCATCCCAACACGTAGGGAAATCACGGACTTAGCATATTCTTCTGGATCACCTAAACCAAAGATACTAGAAACGGAAGCCACGACGACGACGTCATTACGCTCGAGCAACGCACTGGTTGCCGAATGCCGTAATTGGTCGATTTCATCGTTGACCGCTGAATCTTTTTCGATATAAGTATCTGATGAAGGCACGTAGGCCTCTGGTTGATAGTAATCGTAGTAAGAAACGAAATATTCCACCGCATTTTCGGGGAAAAATTCCTTAAACTCGCCGTACAATTGTCCGGCTAGTGTTTTGTTATGCGAAATAATCAAGGTGGGTTTGTTCAGCTTTTGAATGACGTTGGCCATAGTAAAAGTCTTCCCAGTCCCAGTCGCACCTTCTAATATTTCTTCCTTGGTTCCGTTATTGAAGCCCGTAACCAATTTTTCAATGGCTGCGCCTTGGTCACCCGCTGGTAAATATTTGGATTTGAGTTTAAATGTACCTGCTTTTTGTCGAGTAATCATAAATAACCTTCCACATAAAAAAGTTGGATTTTGATGTCAAATCCAACTTATTGATAGACTATATTATTCTAGCACCTCGAACATATATTCGCAATTATTACACTTGCAAAAGTTTGCCAAATTCAGTTTGATATTTGTCCGATAAAGCTTGGGCAGCTTCCCGACTCTTAGCGGAAACTCCGTCATAGAGATCGGAAGAGCACACGTCTGAACTCCAGTCACCAATGGAAATC
>CAMJXI010000126.1 GCA_946409675.1 uncultured Lactobacillus sp.
ACCACCGAGATCTACACTCTTTCCCTACACGACGCTCTTCCGATCTCAAGTGGTGCCGGTAAATCAACTTTGATTAAGCTGTTATACCGTCAAATGCAACCTACGAGTGGCCAAATTTTGGTCAACGACTTTAACCTAAACACCATCAAGGACGATGAAGTACCTACTTTACGCCGTTCTCTTGGGGTCGTCTTCCAAGACTTCAAACTGTTACCTCGTTTGACCGTTTTTGAAAACGTGGCCTACGCCTTGCGCGTGACCGAAACTCCAGAATCCGAAATCAACGAACGCGTGCAAGAAGTGCTCGACCTCGTTGGTCTTGGTGATCGTGGCAATGTCTTCCCTAACGAGATTTCCGGTGGGGAACAACAAAGAATCGCTATTGCCCGGGCAATTGTTAACCGTCCGAAAGTTTTGATTGCCGATGAACCAACTGGTAACTTGGATCCCAACACGACTGAGGAAATCATGGATATCATCGAGAAAATCAACGATAGCGGCACAACAGTTATTATGGCTACCCATAACCAAGATATCGTGAACGAACGCATTCACCGTGTCGTCGAAATTCAACATGGTGTGAAGGTCCGTGATGAAGAAGGAGGAAATTATGTCAATGAACAAAACAACAATTAAGAACCATTTCAAAGATAGTTTAAAAAGTTTAAAACGTAATGGTTGGATGTCCGTTGCCGCTATTTCTGCCGTCAGTGTCACTCTCTTATTAGTGGGTATTTTCTTGAGCGCAGTCTTTAACGTCAACAAGATTTCAAGCGATATCGAAGGCGACGTGCGCGTCCGCGTTTCCATCCAAAAGGATGCTACGAAAAAGGAACAAAAGACTTTAGAGTCTAAAATCGAAAAATTAGACGGCGTCAATAAAGTCGAATTTTCAAGTAAAGAACAAGAACTAAAAAAATTAGTTAAATCCTATGGTAAAGCATTCTCAATGCTGCACGGGGACAGTAATCCGTTGATGGATATGCTCGTTATCCAAGCCAAAGATGTTAAAAATACCAAATCAATTGCCAAAGAAGTCAAAAAATTTAAAAATGTTTCCGAAGTGAGTTATGGTGGTGATAAGGCTAAACAGCTCTTCAACATCATGTCGAACGCCCGTAAAATTGCGTTGATTTTCTCGATTATCTTGCTTTTGGTGGCAGTATTCTTGATTGCCAACACAATCCGAATTACAATTATTTCACGGTCCAACGAAATCGAGATCATGCAGTTAGTTGGTGCCACAGATCAGTTCATTCGGACACCATTTATTTTAGAAGGTGCCTTAACCGGGATTATCGGCTCAATCTTACCAATTATCTTAGTTGATATCGGCTATAATGCGCTCTACAAGAGTGCCTCAGCCGGGATTGCCGATGCTGGTTATAGCTTGCTGACCCCAGGTCAAGTCCTTGTCGGATTAGACCTCCTCATTATCGTGATTGGGGCTGTGATTGGAGCGCTTGGTTCATTAATCTCCATCCGTCGTTATCTCAAACTTAAATAGCGGAGTAAAAAATGCAGAAGAAACATTTTGGCTTTTTAGGAATCTTAGTTTTGGCAGCCGTGCTCAGTGGTTGTGGCTTGAAGCAAAAGGGTGAAGTTTTGAACGCCGTTGGCTCTTCTGCCTTGCAGCCATTAGTTGAGTCTGCTGGTGAAGAATTTAATAAAAAGTACCCTGACGTTTACGTCAACGTCCAAGGTGGCGGTAGTGGTACTGGTTTGGCCCAAATCCAAGCCGGCGCCGTTGATATCGGTAACTCCGATCTTTACGCAGAGGAGAAATCCGGGATTGACCCTAAAAAGATTATTGGAACCAAAGTTGCTGTCGTCGGGATTACCCCAATCGTCAACAAAGGCGTGAAGGTGAAGAGCCTTACTCTGAAGCAACTGCGCGACATCTTCCTGGGCAAAATCACCAACTGGAAAGAGGTTGGCGGACAAGATTTGCCAATCGTCCTCTTAAACCGTGCCCAAGGTAGTGGGACTCGTGTCGCTTTTGAACAATTAGTTTTGAACGGCCAACAACCCTTAAATGCCCAAGAACAAGATTCTAGCGGGATGGTGCGCAAAATTATTGCGAGCACCGAAGGCTCAATCAGTTACTTGGCATTTAGCTACTTGAACGATACGGTGAAGACGCTCGAACTTTCTGGCTTCGAACCAACTCAGAAAAATGTAACAACTAACGCTTGGCCACTCTGGTCGTATGAACACATGTATACGAGCAAGAAGCCAACCGCAATGACCAAAAAATTTATGAAATATATGATGACGTCTGAAGTGCAAGACAAGATTGTCACTAAAATGAAGTACATTGCTATCAAGGATATGAAAGTTACCCGCTCAATCGATGGTAAAGTTAGCCTAATCAAACAGAGTTCAAAGTAGGAGAAGACTATGCACGACGAAATTCGCGAAAGTATGTTGAAGAAGTCCAAAGCAGCTAAACGAGAATTATTTGGGAAAATAATTTCTGGCTTAGCTATTTTGCTGATTATTGCAATTGTTGCTTCTATTTTCATTTTCGTGGCGTCTAAAGGGATTGCCACATTTACGACAGACAAAATTAACCTCTGGGATTTCCTGAGCAAAACCGTCTGGAATCTAAGCGTCAAAGGTGCCAATGGTCAACCTGAAGTCGGAGCTTTAGCGATGATTGTCGGTTCATTCGTGGTTACTTTTTTGGCGGCTATTTTAGCCACACCGTTTGCGATTGCTGCCGCAATCTTCATGACGGAAATTTCTAAGAAGACCGGCCGGAAGATCTTACAACCAGTTATCGAACTCCTTGTTGGGATTCCTTCAGTTGTTTATGGGTTCATCGGTTTAACGGTCGTCGTACCAATGGTTAAGGCTGTCTTTGGGGGAACTGGTTTCGGTATTTTAGCCGGGACCTTTGTCCTTTTTGTCATGATCTTACCAACCGTTACTTCAATGACGGTCGATGCCTTGAATTCGATTCCTAGTGACTACCGCTCGGCTTCCTTGGCCTTGGGTGCCACTAGATGGCAAACCATCTATAAGGTTGTTTTACGGGCTGCAATGCCCGGTATTTTGACCGCAGTCGTCTTTGGGATGGCGCGGGCATTCGGTGAAGCACTTGCCGTTCAAATGGTAATCGGTAACGCAATTATCATGCCAAACAGCCTGGTCACACCAGCTGCAACCTTGACCTCAGTTCTGACCATGGGCATGGGGAACTCCGTCATGGGGACCCTCAGCAACAACGCTCTTTGGTCGCTTGGCCTCTTGCTCCTTTTGATGTCGTTACTTTTCAACGTCGTCATCAGAAAGATTGCCAAAAAAGGAGGGAAATTCTAAATTATGAACGCAAAAAAAGTAGACAAAATAGCTACCACAGTTATCTACGCGATGTCTGGGATTATCGTCTTAATTTTAGTAGCACTCCTTGGGTATATCTTGGTGCAAGGCTTACCACATATTAGTTGGCATTTCCTGACTTCACCCGCTAAGGTTTTCGAAGCTGGTGGTGGGATTTCCGTCCAACTCTTTAACTCGTTTTACCTGCTAATTCTTTCAATGATTTTCTCGTTGCCAATCTCGATTTTGGCCGGAATCTACTTGGCAGAATATGCTCCCAAAAATAAAATTACCGAATTCGTGCAAACCGCTATCGAAATTCTGAGTTCCTTACCATCAATCGTGGTTGGTCTCTTTGGTTTCTTGGTTTTCGCCATTCAATTTAACTTTGGGTTCTCAATTATCTCTGGTGCTTTGGCTTTGACAGTATTCAACCTGCCGCTTTTGACCAGAAACGTTGAGGATTCGCTCAATTCGATTCACTTCACCCAAAGAGAGGCAGGGCTAGCTTTAGGACTATCTCGTTGGGAGACGGTGATTAGATCGGAAGAGCACACGTCTGAACTCCAGTCACCAATGGAAATC